>WLHM01000012.1 GCA_009702725.1 Actinomycetota bacterium
CCTGGTGACCTAGCTCTCACTTGGGCATCAGGAATCTTGAACCCGCCAACACCAAGCCACCGCCTCATGGTCGCACTAGATGGCTCAAGTGGCTCCGATGTGCTGGTTGGATACGCCGCCTTCGGACCCAGTACTGATCCAGATTCTGACCCCGCCACCGCAGAATTGCTCGCCCTAGTTATTGATCCGGATTGCATACGTCAAGGGCATGGGTCAAGGCTCCTGGCTGCCACCGTTGATCATTTGCGTGCCAGCGGAAGCCGGACACTAATTACTTGGCTCCCGTTAGCTGATGTACTTTCAAGGGCATTTTTCATAATAAGTGGTTGGGGCCCGGACTCTGCATTCCGCGATCGCGTCATCAGCGAAGAAACAGTCCTGCGCGAAGTGCGACTGGTAACCGATATTGAGATCGCACCTTAATTTTTTAGTAAGTAGGCCGGCGGATCCCCCGTGCCCGCCGGCCCGTACCTAAATCCGCGCGCTTTCAGGCTAGCAGCGCACCCCGGCTTTGTCCCCGTTTCGGGAGTTACTGAGCAGGCTTTGCCCGCGCCCCCTCACACTAATCACTTACTCCGCAACTTGGATAAGCACACCCGGGTTCATGATCCCCGTTGGGTCAAGCTCTAATTTGATGGCCCGCAAAAGCCCCATCCCAACCGGGCCAATTTCGGCACCTAGCCAGGGTGCGTGCTCGCGGCCAATAGCGTGGTGGTGGGTGATTGTTCCGCCCGCCGGATGCAATGCAGAACTAATTGCTGCTTTCGCTGCCACCCAACGTTTGATGGAGTCTGCTCCTCCGCTATCGATTACGGTGAAGTAAAGCGAGGCTCCCGTCTCATAGACGTGCGAAATATGCGACATGACATACGGGGTGTGCTCAGGGTCAACCAGAGCGGCAAGAGCTGCCCGCCGTGCAACCTCATGAAGATTTGGCAGTTCGGCCCAAGAGGTTGCGGTCTCGAAGGTTTCAACCAGGTAGCCACTATCTAGCAAGGTGTCTCGTAGATACGGGCCCGAGAACCGTCCATGCTCCCAAGTTGCACCTACCCCCTTGCCTAGCGCAACTACGCCGAACTTCTTCAAAACCGCCCACGCAGCATCGCGCCGCGCGGTCAAAATCGCCTCGGAATGCTCCTCCCAGCCAATAATCAAGAGCGCACCCTGGCCTACTCCGCGGGCTGCTAAATACCGGTCGAATATTTTGCGTTTAAGTCCTACGGGCCCCGACATCGCAAGTGTTGCAACGGTTTCTGCCTCATCCGAAAGCCGTATCACCGCACTGGTTAACCCAAGTTGCGCCAGCTCGCGGCAGGCATCAATACCCGCTTCAAAACAAGGGGCAATCGCCCCTTCATAGCGGCGGGCAATCGCAAGGCGCCGCACCCGCAGGGTGATTTCGGTGATGATGCCAAATGCCCCCTCGCTTCCAAGGGCAAGTTGCATCAAGTTTGGCCCGGCAGCACTCGCCGGCACCCGGCCCGCGGACCAAGTACCAATTGGCGTGGCGAGGGTCACCGACTCAATCATGTCGTCAATTCGGCCATAACCAGTTGATGCCTGCCCGGCGGATCGAGTTGCGGCATACCCACCGATGCTCGCACGCTCCCATGACTGAGGCAGGTGACCAAGGGTGAACCCGCTGGCTCCCAGCAGGCGCTCGAGAACCGGCCCGGTCATTCCAGGTTGCACTCGTACCAGGCCCGACACCTCGTCAAGTGAGACGAGCGCACTGAGTTTGTCCAAACCGATAACGATGCCAACTGGGTCAGTTGGTCTGGTGACTCCCCCAACAACCGAGGTGCCGCCGCCATACGGCACCACCGATATCCGGTGCGCAACGCAAATGCGAAGCACCTCCAACACTTGTTCATGGCTTGTTGGCTGCAACACGGCGGCTGGGACGGTGCTGGTATCCGCGCCACGACGGTGGAGCATGTCTACGTATGACATCCCTCGGCTGTGAAACAGCCGAGCCATGGGATCAAGTAGTACCTGCGACTCGCCGATCGCAGCAGTAAAGGCCGCGAGCGCGGCGGCCGGGAGCCTGGATTCCGGAATCACATCCTTTGCGACGGGTATCGGAGCAACTGGCCTACCTGCTCCCACCTGGGATTCCAGGAACTCCCGGGCGAGCTGGCCCAGGGCCACCGGTTTCGGCGACCTCCCCCAACGGGTAAACCGATCAGCGATGTCTGGGGTCAGTGCTAGGGGGTTCACGGTCACTATGAAAGCCTGACACACATGAGCGTGGACTTCCTTCCGGTGGGTGATCCACTGGCCGACCTCTCCCCAGAGCGCCGCCGCCGGGATGAAAGCGCCCTGGCGGAAACCGTATTTGACGTAATTGTCATCGGCGGTGGCATCACTGGAACGGGGATCGCGCTAGATGCCGCAACCCGAGGTCTTTCGGTCCTGCTACTCGAGTCCAATGATCTGGCATTTGGCACTTCGAGGTGGTCGAGCAAGTTGGTGCACGGAGGTCTTCGGTATCTAGCAAATGGACAAGTTGACGTCGCCTGGGAGAGCGCCGTAGAGCGCGGCCACCTGATGACGAATATCGCACCCCACCTAGTTCGTGCGCTCGCGCAAGTGGTGCCGATCATGAACGACACCAGCTTTGGCTCAGCGGTTCTGACTCGAGCGGGTTTCGCGGCCGGAGATGCACTACGCGCACTTTCTCGTACCAGCAGACATGTGCTGCCGGGGGCACATGTAATTAGCCCCGCAAAGACCCGCCGGTTGCTGCCGGCTATTGATGGTGCGCGGGTGCGCGGTGGGCTATTGGCTTGGGATGGACTCTTGGAAGACGATGCACGCCTAGTGGTCGCGGTTGCTCGAACAGCCGCCGCCTACGGTGCTCGAATTCTTATCGGATACCGAGTCTTATCCGCCGACGGTACGAGCGTCAGTGTCGCCAACGACGAAGATGAGCAAATCGAGATACGCGCCAAGAACGTGATAAGTGCAACAGGGGTTTGGGCTGAAGTATTTGATCCCCAGGTAGTGATAACCCCATCGCGCGGGACCCATGTGGTGCTGCGCGCTGAGACATTGCAACGACCGCGAGCGGCGATGACTGTTCCAGTACCTGAAATGCATGGGCGATACTGCTTTGTATTACCCAGACCAGATGGTCTACTACTTGCGGGTATCACCGATATTGATGAGCCCGGCCCGATTGCCGATGTGCCGTACACACCCCAGGAGGACGTCAACTGGATTTTGGCTCAAGTCTCCCGTGTGTTGCAGACTCCGATCACGGCAAATGACGCCGTAGGGGCTTTCACCGGGCTGCGTCCTTTAGTGGCACCACCACAAGCCCCCAATGGTGAAACCTCAGACATCTCGCGCCGACATTTGGTACGCCGCGGCGAAAGTGGAGTCATCACGGTAACCGGCGGCAAACTCACCACCTACCGGCGCATGGCACAAGATGCCGTCGATCTGATCAGTGACAAACCCTGCCGAACCACGCAGGTCGCTCTCGTAGGCGCCGGGCCAGCGCCTCCCGCACTCGCGCTCCCCGCCCGTTTGATCCGTCGATATGGCGCCGAGGCCGCGCGGGTTGCTTCACTTGCCGATGAACACCCACAGCTACTTGAGCCGCTAACCCCGGAAATCGGGGTCCGAGGTGTTGAACTGGTCTTCGCGGTTCGCTGCGAAGGTGCTCGTTCAATTGACGATGTCCTCGAACGGCGGACCCGGCTCTCACTGGTGCCAAGTGACCTTGCTGCCGCAGCGCCACGTGCGAAGGAAATCCTTGACGAATACACCTGAGGGCAGCAAACGGCCAATAACTACGAGTGCAATAGGAATCGGCCTAGCAACCGGCGCATATGGGCTTTCCTTCGGCGCCATTAGCGTTGCTAGCGGGCTGAGCGCACTGCAGACCCAGACCCTTTCACTACTCATGTTCACCGGGGCCTCTCAGTTTGCGCTCGTTGGAGTCCTAGGAGCCGGTGGTGGTGCAATAGCCGCCGTGCTGACCGCCTGGCTACTTGGCGCCCGCAATGGACTGTATGCCTTGCACATTGCCCCAACTTTGAACTTGCGCGGCCTACTCAAGCCGGTGGCTGCGCAATTAACAATTGATGAATCAACCGCGATGTCAATCGCACATGATCACACGGCGACCCACAGCCGTCACGCATTTTGGGCAACTGGAATTTCGGTTTACATACTTTGGAATATCGGGACGCTACTTGGTGCACTCGGCGCCTCGGCAATTGGTGACCCAGCGGTACTCGGCCTCGATGCAGCCATCCCCGCCGGCTTTCTCGCACTTCTATGGCCCAGGTTGCGCGATCGCACCGCCTGGGCAATTGCTGCCGGTGGTGCCACCGTCGCGCTGGTTCTGACTCCACTAACACGCTCGGGTGTGCCGGTACTTGCATCTGCACTAATTGCCGTTTTCGCCGGATACCGCTTACGGGATCGAACATGATTTGGGCCGCGGTTCTGCTCGGGTCACTCGGGTGCTACCTGGAAAAACTCTTTGGTTTCATTTTGCCACCGACGCTCCTTGATCGTCCGATGATTAGAAGCGTCGCAGCACTATTACCCATTGCAATGCTTTCTGCGCTGGTTGCGGTACAGACATTTGGCGACGGACAATCACTGGTCATCGATGCCCGCGTGGCAGGTGTTGCGGTTGCCGTTGTAGCACTGCTACTGCGTGCACCATTCTTGGTGGTCGTGCTCGCTGCTGCAATTAGTGCCGCACTTCTACGCGCCTTTGGAGTTGCCACGTGATGAACGACCCGCGCCGCCCGATCTTTGGCTTCCTTTGGCCACCCACTGACAATGCAGTTGATGGTGATTTTCAGCAAATTCGAATGATTCGCATACCGGCTCGCGGGCCTTGGCGTCTAATTTTATTAGTGGGTTCGTCCTTGCTCGTCGTGATGTTTGCTGGAGTAGCAATCATGTCAATAGCCGGCGCCGGCGTCCTGCCCGTGCTAGCCACGGGGGCGGTTTTGGCTAGCACCGTCGTGATATTGCTACGTGGCTGGTCGATTGGCACTTATGTCAACGATGAGGCAATGACCGTCCGGCGAATGTTCAGTTCGACAGCCTGCCGCTGGTCGAACGTTGCTCGCGTTGAGTGTTCCGAACGGGCAGTGGTTCTCTATCTGGCCGATGGCTCGATGATGTTAACCAGCATCACGGTTAACTCCCTTGATACTTGGCTGCGGCCAACCGCGTATGACGCTGCCGTAATTGCATTCGAAAACTGGGCCCGGAAGAACTAGCGCTACTCGAGTTCTAGATAGTGGGCCAGCCCCACCGTTAGGCCCGGATGACTACCAACCGAACGTACGCCAAGAAGAACTCCTGGCATAAATGAAGCCCGATCATATGAATCGTGTCTAATTGAAAGAGTCTCACCAGCATCACCGAAAATTACTTCTTGGTGGGCGACCAAGCCTCGCGCCCGCACCGAGTGGACCCGAATACCGTCAACCAGCGCGCCCCTAGCCCCTGGTAACTCTTGTGAAGTGGCATCTGGCATCGCTGGGCGCTCAGCAACCTCGCGCGCCTGCGCGATCATTGCCGCGGTATGCCGCGCCGTGCCCGATGGCGCATCGACCTTTTCAGGGTGGTGTAGTTCAACGATTTCAACGGACTCAAAGTACGGGGCCGCCTTAGCTGCAAACGCCATCATCAGGACCGCGGCGATCGCGAAGTTAGGAGCAATTAAAACGCCAACTTCCGGGTTCATCGAACACCAACTGCGCACCTGGTCAATTCTGGAAGAATCAAAACCTGTCGTGCCGACTACGACACTGATTCCGTTACCAATGCAAAAATCAAGAGTAGTCATCACCGCATCAGGTGTAGTGAAATCAACTACAACGTTGGCGCCTTTGAGTAATTCGAGTGAGTCACCGATGTCAATCGCTGCGAAGAGTTCACAGTCCGGAGCTGCAGCAATTGCGGCGACAACCGTCGCGCCCATTTTCCCTCTAGCACCGACAACCCCGACCTTTAAGTTGCTTTTGCTCATGCCGGGACCTTATCCGGTAAACACTGATTCATCTGCAAATGGCCCAATAACTGCAAGTCGCAACTCAGTATCTAGGAGCTCATTCGCGGCAGCATTTATTTCGTCGGGGGTAACGGCATCAACTTTGGCGAGCAATTGGTCAATACTCAGCAATGGCTCGTCATGGAGTTCAGAACGCGCTATCCGAGTCATGCGCGCTCCGGTATCTTCTTGCCCCAGCACGGTTGAGCCTCGAACTTGCCCTTTACCGCGGTCTATCTCATCTCGCGTTAAACCACCAGCGACAAGGGACTCAAGCTCGGTTCGACATACCTCAAGCACCGTCTTGACCTTATTTGGTAGGCAGCCCACATAGATGCCAAATAAGCCATCATCTGCAAAGCCTTGCGAAAAAGCGTAGACCGAATATGCAAGACCACGTTTTTCGCGGATTTCTTGGAAAAGCCGACTGCTCATGCCGCCGCCGAATGCGGTGGTCAAGACTGCGAGTGCATACCGGCGCTCATCGCTACGTGCAGGGCCAGGCACCCCGAGAACAAGGTGTGCCTGCTCGGTTGGGCGGTTATTAACTCTTATACCCGAGCCGTGCTGCTTCTTTTGACCTCGCCGGCGCGCTGGTTGCACATCGGCGCCCGCATCTAAGTACTCGGCGAATGCCTTCTTGACTTGCTTTACGACTAAGTCGTGATCAAGATTGCCGGCGGCGGCGATAACCATGGACTGCGGCTTATAGCGGGTTCGATAGAAGCGGTTTATCGCACCCCGCGGAATCGCCTCGATGGTTTCAGCCGTACCCAATACGGGACGACCAAGTGCGCCACCCTCGAAGAGCACTGCGGCAAAGTCATCGTGCACCACGTCACTTGGGTCATCATCATGCATCGCGATTTCTTCAAGAATGACGCCGCGCTCTGCCTCGACATCGTCATGACGAATGAGCGCATCATTTACTACATCGCTAACCACATCGATTGCCAATGGTAAATCTACATCCAATACCCGAGCGTAATAGCAGGTGTACTCCTTGGTAGTGAATGCATTGAGGTCTCCGCCGACCGCCTCAATTGAGGCAGATATGTCTAGGGCGGAGCGGCGTGAAGTGCCTTTGAATAGCAGGTGCTCAAGGTAGTGAGCCGAACCCATTTGAGCCGCGCTTTCATCACGGGACCCAACGGAAACCCAAATACCAAATGCGACGGATCTAACGCCGGGTACTTGTTCGGTAATGATTCGCAATCCGCCCGGGAGGACGGTGCGGCGAACGGTGCTACCGTCGCCCTCCCGGAGCAGGGTGCGAGTACTAGCCCTCATTACCAGCGTTCGAGGCACCATCCTCAATTACCGGCACAAGTGACAACTTGCCGCGTGGATCGATCTCCTTGATCTCAACCTGAATTTTGTCCCCCACCTTGAGCACGTCATCGACACTTTCGACGCGCTTGCCACCGGCGAGCTTCTTGACCTCAGATATGTGCAATAGCCCATCTTTACCAGGCACTAAGGAAATAAATGCCCCAAAGGCTGCGGTCTTAACGACGGTGCCCAGGTAGCGTTCGCCAACCTCGGGCATCGTCGGGTTGGCGATCTGATTGATCTGCGAACGAGCAGCTTCGGCTGATGGTCCATCGGTTGCCCCAATGTAGATCGTGCCGTCGTCTTCGATCGAGATATCAGCGCCGGTTTCTTCTTGGATCTGATTGATGATCTTGCCCTTCGGGCCAATCACCTCACCGATCTTGTCAACCGGGATCTTGATGGAAATCACGCGAGGTGCGGTAGCCGCCATCTCGTCTGGGCTGTCGATGGCCTCATTCATGACTTCGAGAATTGCCAGTCGCGCATTGTGCGCCTGGGTAAGCGCACCAGCCAGAACAGATGCTGGGATGCCATCAAGTTTGGTGTCAAGTTGCAGTGCTGTAACAAAATCTTTGGTGCCCGCGACTTTGAAGTCCATATCACCGAAGGCATCTTCGGCTCCCAAAATATCGGTCAGAGCGACGTACTCGATCTTGCCGTCAACTTCACCGGAGATCAAGCCCATTGCAATACCCGCTACCGGAGCCCGCAGAGGCACTCCAGCATTGAGTAGCGACATCGTTGATGCGCACACCGAACCCATCGACGTGGAACCGTTGGAACCTAGAGCTTCGGAGACCTGGCGGATGGCGTAAGGGAACTCTGAACGCGATGGCAGCACCGGGATCAATGCCCGCTCGGCTAGTGCACCGTGGCCGATTTCGCGCCGCTTGGGTGAACCAACGCGACCCGTTTCACCTGTTGAGTAAGGCGGGAAGTTGTAGTTATGCATGTAGCGCTTCCGGTTCTCCGGATTCAAGGTGTCAAGTTGCTGCTCCATGCGCAACATGTTCAAGGTGGTAACACCAAGGATCTGGGTTTCACCGCGCTCGAACAATGCCGACCCATGAACGCGTGGCAGCACCTGCACCTCTGCGGACAAAGTACGGATATCGGTCAACCCACGACCGTCAATGCGCACCTTGTCGCGAAGTACCCGGTCGCGCACACATGACTTAGTGACCGACCGGAGCGCAGCCGAAAGCTCCTTCTCGCGGCCCGTGAAGGATCCACCGAGTTCGGCGAGCACCTCACCCTTGATCTCGTCAAGGCGCTCTTCGCGATCGGCCTTGCTAACTATGGTTAGGGCCTTGCGCACCGATTCATTCGCACTCTTGTAGACTGCGTCATAGGCATCACTTTGATACTCAAGGAAGATTGGGAAATCAACCGTGGGCTTGGCGGCTGCCTTGGCTAACGTTATCTGAGCTTCACAGAGTGCACGAATAAACGGCTTGGCCGCTTCGAGCCCTTCGGCTACCACTGCTTCGGTAGGAGCAGTTGCGCCGCCTGCGATGAGCTCGATCGTGCGTTCAGTGGCCTCAGCCTCGACCATCATGATCGCGACATCATCACCGGCTATCCGGCCCGCCACCACCATGTCGAAAACCGCATCAGCAAGTTGCTCATGGGTCGGGAACCCAACCCACTGCCCGCCGATGAGTGCTACTCGCACGCCACCGATCGGCCCGCTAAAAGGTAGGCCGGAAAGCTGAGTTGATGCCGATGCGCCATTAATAGCCACAACGTCATAGAGGTCATTGGGGTTTAGTGCCATTACGGTGATAACGACCTGAACCTCATTGCGCAAACCCTTGATGAAGGTTGGCCGCAACGGACGGTCAATCAACCGGCAGGTGAGGATTGCATCCTCACTTGGGCGTCCTTCACGACGGAAGAACGAACCAGGGATTCGACCGAGTGAATACATGCGCTCTTCGACGTCGACAGTAAGTGGGAAGAAATCAAATTGATCCTTCGGTGACTTACCGGCGGTCGTCGCGCTGAGTAGCATTGTTTCTTCATCGAGATAGATAGCTACTGACCCGGCTGCTTGACGTGCCAAGCGACCGGTTTCAAACGTGATCGTGCGCGTTCCATACGAGCCGTTATCGATAACGGCCTTTGCTGTTGCAATCTGGGAACCCTCCACGGGTGCCTCCTGTTTCTGTGACAGGGGCGCGCGCGGCATTGTTTCCGGGAGACGCGGTCTTCGATCGAGGCCCACGGGAGATTGCTCCCGGAGGTCACTACCGAGGACCGACTCCAGGCGTTACGCGTGCGCGAGCGCCCCGGATGTGTGTACTGGTGTGCCGTTCTTTAGTTGTACCAATCGTTCCTTAGCCGCTGCTGCTAGCGACGAATACCAAGGCGTTCGATGATCGTCCGATAACGGGCGATCTCAGTCTTGGCCAAGTACTGCAGCAACCTGCGGCGTTGCCCCACTAGGAGCAGTAGGCCGCGACGGCTGTGGTGATCGTGCTTGTGGGTCTTAAGGTGCTCGGTCAGGTCCGAAATACGGCGCGTGAGCATCGCAATCTGAACCTCGGGTGAGCCGGTATCGCCGGGCTTGGAGCCGTATTCAGCGATAATTTCTGCCTTGGTGGCAGTATCAAGTGGCATTTCTTCCTCTCGGGCGCACTCCCCGGCATCACCGGTCGGCACTTTCGTGTTTGACACGTATCGCAAAGCGCCCGCTCCACGACCGTCTTGGGTAGCAGGCTACCAGTAGCACCCAATTAGGCGAAATTGCCCGGAATCGCCGTGATCACCGAACTTCAGTCGATCGCTAGTAACTTTCTAGTCATGGCCACATCGGTGTTCATCGCCGCTACGAGGGCCCCCAAATCGGCGAATACCGCCTGGCCGCGCACCCTGGCCACGAAGTCAACGCTTAGTTCTTGGTCATAAAGATCTAGGTCGTCGCGATCTAGGACAAATGCCTCGATCCGGCGCTCAGCGCCGTCGAACTGGGGATTGGTGCCAATTGAGATCGCGGCCGCCAACCGGCCCAACCCACCCGTGGTGACCCAGCCGGCATAAACACCATCGGCCGGAACGGCTCGGCTTTGATCAATTTGCAAATTCGCGGTTGGGAAACCAAGTTCGCGGCCGCGTTCATCCCCATGCACCACTACACCTGCGAGTCGGTAGTCACGGTCCAAAATCTCAGCAGCAGCAGCCACTTCACCGGCAGCAATCAGGCGGCGCACATTGGTCGAGGACCACTGCGCCCCGCCCCCACCTTGAATATCGATGGAGTCCACGTCAAAGCCGTACTCGACCCCAAGTGCCTTAAGTACCTGCACATCACCTGCGGCTTCGTGGCCGAACCAGAAGTTTTTGCCAACCACCACTGCGCGCGCATTTAGTTGATTGACGACTATCCGCTCAACGAAATCCCGCGGTGCCAAATGCGAGGTGGCTTCGGTGAAATCCAGTACATAAACATTGTCGGCCCCTGCTGCAAGAAGTAGCTCTTTACGCTCGCTCACGCTGGCGAGCATTTTCGGCGCCAACTCAGGGCGCAGCACGAGCAGCGGGTGCGGGTCAAAAGTCATGACGGAAACCGCGATATCGAGCTCATCGGCGATCACCCGAGCGCGATCAATTAGCGCGCGATGCCCGCGGTGCACACCATCGAAGACACCCAGGCAGACCACCGCAGGTGCCGAAGACTTCAGAGCATCAGCCATAACAAGACCACTCTAGGTCAAACAAATACTGCGAGGTAGCGAGCAACGCCATCTTTTCGCTCAGCTAAGGCGAGGAGGTCGCCAGCAGCAGTGGTAATGGCTATTGGGCCGGGGCCGTCAGGTGCCCACTCAATTCGCCGACCATGAGCAACCGCATCGGCCGCTACTTCATCAACCGCCCACGTAGTAAACGCACGCCTGGCAACCTCGCCCATAGCAACCACCGAATCAACGCCGACATTATCGATTTCAATTGCCTCATCACCGGTGAACGGGCCGACCCGCGTGCGCCGCAAAGCCGTGAGATGCCCACCAACCCCGAGCCCCGCCCCGAGATCGCGAGCTAGCGCTCGAATATAGGTGCCGGTCGAGCAGGTCACTTCGACATCAATGTCAATCCAGCTCGAATCAAAAGCAAAGCGATGCACGTCGAACCGCTCAACATTTACTGCCCGCGCTGAAAGTTCGACACTTTCACCCGCCCTAACCAGCGCATGGGCTCTTCGTCCATCGACTTTGATGGCACTGATGGCACTGGGGACTTGGGAAATATCACCGGTCAATTTAGCGATCCCCTCCCTAATCGCCGCCTCATCAACAGTAGCTATGCGATCGGCGCCCACGGTGGTCAACGTTTCGCCCTGGGAATCGTCAGTAATCGTAGAAGATCCAAGCCGAATAGTGGCTTTATAAACTTTGTCTTGTTTGGCCAAAAACCCAAGTAGCCGCGTGGCGCGATCAACACCGATCAGCAGGACCCCGGTAGCCATCGGGTCAAGCGTGCCACCGTGTCCGACTTTTCGAGTTTGCAGCGCCTTACGGGTGCGAGCCACCACATCATGTGAAGTTATGCCGCTCGGCTTATCGACGACTATCACGCCGACCGGGGTCATATTAGTTCGGAGTCGTCCACGCGAGGGGCTCGATATGGATCAGCGTCGCCCGCGTAGGTGGCGTTCGCGGCCTGTGCGTGCACCTGCGCATCTGCTTCGGCTGCCTTCTGGAGGAGTTCTGCCACGTGTTGGGCGTTCTCGGGTAGCGCATCAGGAAAAAACGCCAACGATGGCGTGAATTTGATGCCGGTCTGACGCCCGACTTCTGACCGGATAATCCCCTTGGCGGACTCCAGTGCGGCTGCTGTTTCGGTGCGCGCCTGATCATCACCGTAGACGGTGTAAAAAACCGACG
>WLHM01000120.1 GCA_009702725.1 Actinomycetota bacterium
CACTGCCTCGGCATTGGTAAATTCTTCGAAGTAGCTAGTCATAGTTTTGGTCCTTTCGAAGTCTCGACGCGACACTCGATTGTAGGCGTGACCCACGATTAGATGTGGTGATTTTCGGGTTATCAGGGTACGGGAAAAACAAGATCAATTGTCACGGTAGCCGACTCTTGCTTACGTGAGTTCGTCGTATTGGTATGACTGTAGATATCGATGCCAATTGAGTCACGTCTATTTTCGCGATCTAGTACTTGCGGTCGGAACGTTGCTCACCGAAGGTTCTGTCCTGACTACGAGGTTGCTAGGTGGTGCTCCTGGACAGCGGGGATGATTTTCTCCCCGTATGCGGTCAGCGTGGCATCTTTGTCGTCGTGTTGCAAGTACACGGCGAACTGGTGGACTCCTAGGGCTTCGAGCTCTTCGATGCGGCGAAGGTGTTCTTCAGGGGTCCCGATAATGCAGAATCGATCGATGATCTCATCGGGGACGAAATCGGTGTGGTCATTGCTAGCCTTGCCGTGATGGTTGTAGTCGTAACCCTTGCGGTCCTTGATGTAGTCGGTGAGTGCTTGAGGCACACCACTTCCAGTTTCACCGTAGCGCTCTACGATGTCGGCAACGTGGTTACCGACCATGCCGCCGAACCAACGCAGTTGGTCGCGGGCATGAGCCAGCTCCTCTGGGGACCCATCAGTTACATACGCGGGCGCCGCAACGCAGATGTAAATATCGTCTGGGTTGCGTCCAGCAGCAGAAGCGGCATCGCGTACCGCTTTGATGGTCCACTCGGCAATTGATGGGTCGGCAAGTTGAAGAATGAAGCCGTCTCCGACTTCTCCGGTCAAAGCTAGTACTTTTGGCCCGTAAGCGGCGACGTACACATCCGTGCGACTGGCGCCAGCCCAAGGTAGTCGCAGGCTATTGCCGTTGTATTCGATCGCCTCACCGTTCACTAGGCCCTTGAGGTCAACCACCGCTTGCCGAAGGTCGGCCACAGAAACTGGCTTACCATTGGTAACCCGAACCGCAGAGTCACCGCGTCCAATTCCGATGACAGTGCGATTGCCGTACATTTCATTTAGCGTTGCGAAGACAGATGCTGTCACGGTGACATCGCGGGTGGCCGGGTTGGTGACCATCGGGCCGATGGTTATTTTGCGGGTTTCATTAAGAATCTTGCTGTAAATGACGTACGGCTCCTCCCACAAGATGTGCGAGTCGAAAGTCCACACGTGACTGAACCCGTACGTGTCAGCGCGGCGCGCGAGATCGATAACTCGAGCCGCTGGGGGAGTGCACTGCAGTACTACACCGATATCCATTGAGATTCCTTTCAGTTAACGGGTACGCGGAAAACCAAGATCAACCGACGAGGTCGCCGGGTCTGGCCACCTCGAAGTGACCGTCTTAGTGCGGGTGTAGAACTCAATACCCGCAGGCCCATACATATTGCTGTCGCCAAAAAGCGAGGCTTTCCAGCCGCCAAAGCTGTAGTAGGCCACCGGTACGGGGATCGGCACATTGATACCGACCATGCCGACATTGATGTCGAACTGGAATTGCCGAGCGGCACCGCCATCGCGGGTAAAGATTGCTGTTCCGTTGCCGTACTGGTGCTTGTTAATTAGATCTACTGCTTCTTCATAGGTACCGACGCGGGTCACCACTAAGACGGGGCCAAAAATCTCATCGTCGTATACCTTCATGCCCGGCTTGACATTGTCTACTAGTGAAGCGCCGAGGAAAAAACCTTCTGTCGGTAGGTCATCGTCGCGGCCATCAACGACCATGGTCGCGCCCTCACTTGCTGCACCCGCGAGATATGAAGCCACCTTGTCGCGGTGCTCGCCGGTGATCAGTGGGCCCATCTCGGCATCGGGGTCGGTGCCTGGTCCAACACGCAGTTTCGGCAACCGCGTGGCAATTGCATCAACTATTGCGTCACCGATATTGCCAACGGCAACAACAACAGACACCGCCATGCAGCGCTCACCAGCTGAGCCGTAGGCG
The DNA here is from genome assembly GCA_009702725.1 of Actinomycetota bacterium. Lineage (GTDB taxonomy): Bacteria > Actinomycetota > Actinomycetes > S36-B12 > S36-B12. The sequence continues at coordinate 2,008 of WLHM01000120.1, forward strand.
GCGCTAACTGCTGCATCTGCAGCCATGTTGATATCAGCATCGGGCAGCACGATCATGTGATTCTTTGCCCCGCCAAGTGCTTGAACACGCTTACCGTTTGCGGTGCCGGTGGTGTATATGTACTTCGCGATGGGGGTGGATCCGACGAAACTTACGGCCGCGATATCCGGGTGGTTCAAGATGGCGTCAACTGCAACTTTGTCACCTTGAAGAACGGTGAATACACCTGACGGGAGTCCGGCCTGCGAAAGTAGCTCGGCTAGATACAGAGCTACGGAGGGATCCTTCTCGCTCGGTTTTAGGATGAAGCAGTTTCCAGTCGCGATTGCGTTGGCAAACATCCACATCGGGACCATCGCCGGAAAGTTGAACGGGGTGATGCCGGCAACGACCCCAAGTGGCTGCTTTATCGAGTAGACGTCGACACCACCAGAAACTTGCTCGCTGAACCCCCCCTTAAGTAGCGCGGGAATGCCACAGGCGAACTCGATATTTTCCATGCCCCGCGCTAGTTCACCGGCCGCATCACTCGGAACTTTGCCGTGCTCGATTGATATCAATTCAACAATTTTCGCCCGGTTGGCATTGGCTAACTCTCGGAAAGCGAACATGATTTCTGAGCGCTTCGACAAGGACGCTAGCCGCCATGACTTGAATGCTTCCTTTGCGGACGCAACTGCGGCATCAACCTCGGCAACCGACGCTAAACCGACACTGGCCTGCTGCTTGCCGGTGGCAGGGTTGTAGACCGGGCTGGTGCGCCCAGAAGTTGATGGAACCAGAGCTCCGTTGATCCAGTGGTCAATGACGCGCACAGTAAATCTCCGCTTCCTTATTGATACTTGGTTTCGCTTGGGTTGGACTTCAGATCAGGTACTGCGACAGGCCACGCTTTAGATATTGGCCGTGGCCCTTAACTCCCTTGTACTCATTATTCTCAACTACAACTTTGCCGCGGGAGAGGACGGTGTCTACGTGGCCGTCGACCACGAAGCCCTCCCAAGCCGAATGGTCCATATTCATGTGGTGGGTTTTGTGGAAGCCAATTTCAGTTCGGCCAACCGGATCGTAGATGACAATGTCGGCATCGGAGCCAGGAGCTATAGCGCCCTTGCGCGGGTAAAGGCCGAACATACGAGCGGGGGTTGTTGAGCACAGCTCCACCCAGCGCTCCACTGAGATCTGCCCATCGACCACCCCTTGGTAGATGAGATCCATGCGATGTTCTACTGAACCAATTCCGTTGGGAATCTTGGAAAAATTACCGACACCGAGTTCCTTTTGCTCCTTGAAGCAAAATGGGCAATGGTCAGTGCTGATAACCGAAAGGTCATTGGTGCGCAGGTAGCGCCATAGTTCCTCTTGGTGGCCTTCGGCTTTTGAGCGAAGTGGCGTGGAGCAAACCCACTTGGCACCTTCGAAGCCAGGTTGCATCAATTGATCTTCAAGGGATAGATACAAATACTGGGGGCAGGTTTCACCGAAGACATTTTGGCCGCCATCGCGCGCCCGTTGCACTACTTCAACAGCCTGCTTGGCAGACATATGCACCACATATAGGGGAGCCCCGGTCATATGCGCGAGCATCACTGCGCGATTTGTAGCTTCGGATTCGGTTTGCCAAGGGCGAGTTAGGGAGTGATACATCGGGTCGGTGTTGCCAGCGGCAAGAGCTTGGCTAACTAAAACATCAATTGCGGTGCCATTTTCGGCATGCATCATGATCATGGAGCCGTTATTCGCCGCAGTTTGCATTGCGCGCACGATTTGGCCGTCATCACTTAAAAAAACGCCCGGGTAGGCCATGAACAACTTAAAGCTAGTTATACCTTCGTCGACTAGTTCATCCATCGCCTTAAGCGAGTCATCATCTACTCCGCCGATGATCTGATGAAATCCGTAGTCAATATGGCAATTTCCGGCAGCTTTTTCGAACCAAGCTTGTAGTGAATCCTGAACACGTGAACCGTATGTCTGTACTGAGAAATCGATGATGGTCGTGGTGCCGCCCCATGCTGCCGCGCGGGTACCAGTCTCGAAAGTATCCGAGGCCGCAGTGCCGCCGAATGGAAGCTCCATATGAGTGTGGCAATCGACGCCGCCGGGTATTACATACTTCCCGGCGGCATCGATCACTCGATCAACGGTGCCCACAAGACCCGCACCAAGGGCATTGTCACCCGGGGCTAAGACCGCAACAATGCGTTCACCGTCGATTAGCACATCGGCGGTGCTGATGCCAACGGGTGAAACTACGCTGCCATTCTTGATCAAGATTGTCATGGGCTCTCCTGGTTTCCGGGTTATCTGCGGACTAAGTCGTCGTATGCCTCCGGCCGGCGGTCGCGGTAGAACGCCCACCGGTTACGCACCGTTGCGATCAAGTCCATGTCCAGGTCCCGAACAATTAATTCCGGCTGGTACGGGTCACCTTTTTCGCCAACATACTGGCCTTCCGGGTCTATGAAGTATGACTGACCGTAGAAATCATCATCGCCAAGGTCCTCGATGCCAACTCGATTTATTGCACCTACGTAGTACTCATTGGCAACAGCGGCGGCTGGCTGCTCGATACTCCACAGGTATTGCGAAAGGCCGCGCGAAGTTGCGGAGGGATTAAAGACGATCTGTGCACCGTTAAGGCCGAGCGCACGCCATCCCTCAGGGAAGTGTCGGTCGTAGCAGATGTAGACGCCGATCTTGCCAACCGCCGTGTCGAAGACCGGATAGCCGCCATTCCCGGGCCGGAAGTAGAACTTCTCCCAAAAACCATTGACATGCGGAATGTGCTGCTTGCGGTACTTTCCAAGATAAGTGCCATCTGCATCAACGACAGCCGCGGTGTTGTAGAGAACACCGGGCTGCTCCTCTTCATACATTGGCAGCACCATGACCATGTTCAGTTCTTTGGCTAACTTCTGAAATCTCTCGGTGGTTGGGCCGGGGATGGCCTCGGCGTATTCATAGAACTTGGCATCCTGGACCTGGCAAAAATACGGTCCGTAGAACAACTCCTGGAAGCAGATCACCTGCGCCCCTTGGGCGGCTGCCTCTCGGGCGTAATCTTCATGCGCGGCGATCATGGACTCTTTATCGCCGGTC
>WLHM01000121.1 GCA_009702725.1 Actinomycetota bacterium
GAAGTTGACACCGAAGGATTCTTCAACCGGTCGCCCGCCGTACCCTGAACGCATGCCCAAAGGTCCGCCGGTGGGCATGAGGTTCCACTTTGCACCTCTGACGAACCCGCGTGATTTATCGGTCTCGTAAAACTCCATAGATTGGAGTGACTGGCCCGCAGGACCTAACCAGCTCTCAAGCTCCTCGTCATATGTTCCGACGACAGCCGCATACGGGTGCATCATCAATCGCCGGCCAACTAGATCGGTTGAGTTTGCTAACCCGTTCGGGTATTTCTCTGATTTTGAGTTAAGTAGGAGTCGAGGTGTACCAACACCATTAGCCGCCATGATGACAATGCCGGCTTTCTGGTGGTGCTCTTTACCTTCACGATCGATGTAGGTAGCTCCGTTGGCTAAGCCGTTCTCATCAACGGTGATTTCGCGAACCCGTGCACCTGTCACCAACTGCGCCCCAGCTTCTAGCGCTTGTGGCCAATGGGTTAGGTCAGTGCTTGCCTTGGCACCGGCCGGGCAACCTGTCAGGCAGGCGCCGTAGCGAAGGCATGCGGGGCGATGGCCATATTCACGGGAGGCGATTGAATTGGGGCCTGGCCACCAGTGCCAGCCCAACTTATTCATGCCTTTCGCGGCAATCTCACCGTACTTACCAATTGGTAGTGGCGGTAGTGGGAAACCTGCACCGTCCGGGTACGCCGTGTCATCGCCAAGGCCTGAGGTGCCCATGTCGCGGTCCAACTCTTCATAGAAGGGAAGGAGGTCTTCGTAGGTAAAAGGCCAGTCATCGGCTACATCGTCCATCGTCTTTACCTGAAAGTCGGATGGCAGAAACCGGCACCAGTGCGCGGCATAGAGAACGGTGCTGCCGCCCACGGCGTTATACATTAATGGGTTTACATCTGATTCGTCTGTGTTAACAGGATAATCCGACGGGCCTCCGCGAACGTTTGGGTTGGGGTGCCACTTCTTCTGCTTAACTAATTCCCATTCGGCCTTGTCTCCCGCAAAATCACTCGCCGGGGTCCAGTCGCCTTGCTCCAAGCAAACTACTTGAAAGCCATTTACCGAGAGCTCTTTGGCGGCAACTGAACCGGATGCTCCCGCCCCGATTATGAGAACTTCCGCGATTTCCGGGAGCGGACGCTTGATCAGATGTGTGTTACTCACGATGATTCCTTTCTGTGTTTGCACTTGGATATTCGCATATAAAATTTCTCGAACTGGTACTCATTAGGCAATTCAATACCCTCGCCCCCTCTCAACAATGCAATTCAACCTTTTCCCGGTGCGAAATAGTTCACAATTTGCTGATACATGTTTAGCGAAACTAGACCGTTTCCGTGCGGGTGGATTAGCCACGTGCGGGGTGACTAAAACTCGAGGGTGCCCAAAGAGCGGGTGCCCGTCTGGTAGCGGCTCAGGATCCGTAACGTCAAGCCCTACGCTAGAAAGTAACCCTTGCTCCAAGGCCACTAGTAGGTCAGCAGTAACGATGAGATTCCCACGGGCAACATTAACCAACATTGCTGAAGGCCGCATTAGTTGTAAGGTCCGCAGGTTGATCATGCCAATAGTTTCATCGGTAGATGGAGCTGCAAGTACCAGAATGTCTACCTCCGGCAAGATGTTGTCCAGCTCACCAAAGATAAAAGTCTCATCCGCCTCGGGCACCTTGGTACCCGATCTATTCACCAATAAAACACGGCAGCCGAGCGGCTTTAGCATTTTCACTAGCGCCAACCCAATCCCACCAGAGCCAACCACAGCCACTGTAAGGCCGAAAACCCCTACCACTTCAGCATCATGGGGTGCCCAGCTCGTTGCCCGGGCAAAAGTGGCTAGCCGATGGGCACAGGCCAGTATTAAGGCGAGAGCATGTTCGGCAACTTGCTGCCCGTACACCCCGCCTGCACTTGTCATTACCAGGTCAAGATCTAAGAATCCCGCGTTTACCCAGCGCTCTACTCCTGCATCTGGAATTTGCAACCAGTCAACCCCCGGCGGGATCACGCCCACTAAAGGGGTGGGGTCGCGCCCGAACCAAATAACCCCTTGGGCCTCACCGATCGATTCCACCACGCTGCACCCGCTTTTCGAAACTGCTGACACGAATTCAGGTAGTGATTCAGGACCGATGTAAATTCGTGATCCCTGGACAAGATTGGCACCCCCTGCGGTTAGGCCACCCATAAGTTCTCACCGTCCAGTGCGTACTTCCTTAGAGCTTCCTGGTCCAATTCGATACCTAAACCTGGCTTATCTGACATTTGCGCCATGCCATTTTCAACACTTAGACGGTGTGATGGAACTATAACTTTTTCAAAGTTATAGATATCTTTTTCAAGGGCAAAATGCTCAATCGCGATGCAGCTCGACGAAGCCGCAGCTAGGTGCACATGCATGTTGGCGTGCCAATGTGGAGCGATTGAAATACCAAATGTCTCAGCCGTGCGAACAGTTCTCAGGTACTCGGTAACGCCCCCAACAACACCGACATCGGGCTGCAAGACATCTGCTGCGTCAGCCTCGATGAGACGCTGAAATTCATAACGCGTTTGAGCAAGTTCACCAGTTGCAACCGGGGTATCAATGCGCTTCCTAATCAAAGCGTGGCCTTGAATATCTTCAGGAGAAAGTGGCTCCTCAAACCACCAGATTCCGACATCACCAGCGGCGCGCTCAAATGCGCTAATCGCTCGGCATGCTTCACCAACGCTCTTGTATGCGTTGTTTGCATCCAACGCTAGCCGGCCCCGACCTTCCATAGCCTTTACCGCTGCTTTTACGCGCTTGGAATCCTCCTGTATTGAGAGCCCGCCTACCTTTATCTTGTGGTCACTAAATCCTTGTTCGAGGTTCATCTTGATCTCGCGGGTAACAGCCGACTCCCAGTCACCTTCGAGTGGACGGTAGTACCCACCGGATGCATACGCCGGGATTGGTTTAACCGAGCCTCCTAGCATCTTCGCAAGTGGAAGCGCAGCCGCCTTTGCGGCCAAATCCCAAAGTGCAATGTCAATTGCCGACATCGCGCGAATTGCTAGGCCTCGGCGACCGAGTAGTAAGGAATCTTGAAACATTGCTTCCCAGGCACTAACGGGGTCTACTTGATCAAGTTCTTCAAGTAGGGGCACTAAGCACTCCCGCACGTACGCCGCAAGGACTCTGCCACCGTTCGTTCCGGCATACACATAACCAAGGCCAATCTCCGGAGATTCGTCATTAGTAGCTCTGACTATCACGTAGTCACGGGCGCCAAGAATGCGAGTCGAAATGCGGGTCGGTTGATCTATCGGAATGCTAATTGCAATCGCTTCGATCTGAACCTTCGTCACCGGATCACCTCTAATGGATTCACAGAAAGTCCATATCCGCGCCGGTATCCGCCTGCAGCACATGGTCCTGATAGAGCCGTAGCCATCCACGAGCAGCGCTCGGCTTCCTAGTTATATTCAGGCGGCGAGCTTCCAGCTCCACGTCATCAACAAGTAGATCTATTCGGCGAGCAGCTACGTCTAGGCGGATTAGGTCGCCATCTCGAACCAATGCCAGCGGGCCGCCCACCGCGCTCTCCGGTGCACAGTGCAACACCACGGTGCCGTATGAAGTTCCGCTCATTCGGGCATCTGAAACGCGGACCATATCTGTTACACCTTGTTCCGCCAATTTTCGCGGGATAGCCATTGACCCTGATTCAGGCATCCCGGCACCGACCGGGCCCGAGTTTCGCAGCACGAGAACGTGGTCTGCGGTAACAACTAAATCCGGATCATCAATTCTGGCCGCCACATCATCTGAACTCTCAAACACAATCGCTGGGCCAGTGTGCTGCATCAGCGCCTGTGTTGCCGCCGACGTTTTAATGACAGCGCCATCGGGTGCGAGCGTTCCACTCAATACTGCAAGTGCACCAACAGGGCCAAGTGGTTTGCCTAAAGTACGAATTGTGCTTTGCCAAGGCTGTGGCGGTGCCACATCCAATAATTCATTTCCAAGTGATTTACCGCTTATTCCAATGTGCTCGAGGTCAAGGAGCGGTGCCAATTCCTTCATCAAGGTTGGCAGCCCACCTGCTTGGTCGAAATCCTCCATGTAGCCAGATCCAGAGGGCTTTAAATCGAGAAGGAGCGGAGTCTGTGCTGCCACCAAATCAAAATCCCGCAAGGTAATGTCAACCTTGGCCCGCCGTGCTACCGCCAGTAGATGCACAATGGCATTTGTCGAACCACCTATTGCCGCCAACACCCGAATTGCATTTAAAAAGCCGGCCCGGTCCAAAATCTGACTCGGAGTTACGGGGTTGTGGGCAAGCTCAGCCGCCCTTCGCCCCGTCTCGGTTGCGTGGCGCAGCCTGGCTCCGGTTGGTGATGGAGGGGTCGCGCCACCAGGAAGCATCAGGCCCAAGGCCTCCGCCATGCAGGCCATCGTCGAAGCAGTGCCCATCACCATGCAGGTACCCGACGTGGTCGCCAGTGCGCCTTTAACAGCTGAAACTTCACTTTCGTCAATATCACCTGCGCGATATTTCGCCCACATTCTCCTGCAGTCAGTACATGCCCCGAGGCGTTCACCTTGCCAGCTATTGGTAATCATCGGCCCGGTAACTTCAAGAATTACCGGTACTTCGCTAACCGCAGCCGCCATCATTTGTGCGGGCACTGTTTTATCGCAGCCACCGATTAGAACAACCGCATCCATCGGCTGCGCCCGAATTAGTTCTTCAGTCTCCATGGCCAAAAGATTGCGAAAGAGCATCGAAGTTGGCGAAAGCAGCGTCTCACCCAAACTCATCGTAGGAAAAACCATGGGCAGCGCACCGCCTTGCAGCACACCGCGCTTAACATTTTCGATTATCTCGCCCATACCCCGGTGGCATGGGTTGTAGTCGGAGCGCAGATCCGTGATGCCGACCAATGGGCGACTTAGGTCTTCGCCGTCGTAACCAGCGGCCGCAAGGAACGCGCCGCGCAGAAACCTACTGAATCCTTGATCTCCATACGACGTCACGCCCCTCATCGGGCCCGCCGTCGCATTCATTCAGCTCTCCTTGGTTCACGAAATAAGTGCGACTAGATAGTCCAAGCCGCCCTTAGAAAAGGTGCCA
>WLHM01000122.1 GCA_009702725.1 Actinomycetota bacterium
GCACCATTCGCAGTAGGCGTGGTCAATTGGATTTTGGTGGCCGCAGTGGGGGCACTCTACGGCGGGGCCGCGAGTGTTTTCCTCGGTAAGAATCGAGCGACGAGTGCGTTGTTGTTTCTCCTCTTCTTCTTGTGGGAGTTCTGCAACAACGTCAACGGTGGGATGCGCAGGAATAACATTGACATTCGTCTCTTCTTGCATGACAAGAGCGGCCGCAGGTGATAGATCAGTGTCGCCGGTGGCCGCTGCTGGGTCGGTGCTTGTAGTTGTCGCACTCGGGTCGGCGGCTTTTGGAGCTTTAGGGTGCCGCCAAAATGCCCACCAAGGTATGGGCTTGGTATCGACCGGCCCAGATCCGTCGTCAACTGAGTCAGCGTCGCCAGAGCCACCGTCAGCTGAGTCGTCCTGGTGATGACCAAGGTGCAAGCCGTGGCGGCGATGATGGGGTGCGTCCGCTGGCAGGGGTTCAGCTTCGACAGGCTCCTCAGATGTTTGCGTCACCGCTGGTTCGACAACCACGACAGGTTCGGTTGGCTCAGGTGCGGGCGGCTTTGGCTCGGGCACCGTGGAGGTTACTTCTGTGGGGCTCCAGGATGGCACGCCCATGAACTCTAGGTAGGCACCACATGTGGGGCAGTAAGGGTTCCAGTTGGTTACTGTTCCGCAACGCTTGCAGGTGATATTCGGGTTACTAGGAGGCGCGTTCGGCGCGGGGTCAGCCTCTGCCACAGGCGCGGGGTCAGCCTCTGCCACAGGCGCGGGGTCAGCCTCTGCCACAGGCGCGGGGTCAGCCGCTGCCACAGGCGGTATCGCGGGTGTCGTTACTTCAGCATCGGCGGGGGCATTTTTGTCACCCTCATTTGGCAGGGGCGAATCACTCATGTTGCAATCACAACAGTCAGCTGCAAATGAGCAGGCGCATAGTCCTTGATCAGTTGGATGATGTTGTCTAGCGAGTTCACACTGTCTTTAGCCGGGGTGATGGTCACAGTAGCGACCATGGGTGCCGCATCGGGCCAAGTCTCGGGGTCGGTCGCGGTGGTGCTCACTGTCACCCCACCGCCTTCCTCCAAAACGATGCTGTCTAGATCAAATGGGAAAAAACGATCATGCAGTGAAGAAACCGTTCCGCGCCATGCTGACATTGCCACGGCGGTGGCGACCGAATGCCTAAGCCCCGGTATCGACAACTCATTCTCAGTATGAGAATTCACCCAGGTGGACAAGTACCGGAGGAAATCATCGGGGGTAATCTCCGGGTCAAAGTATGAGTCAAGGCAATCAAGAGTGCTGATAATAGGTGCTAGGACTTCGTCAAATGCCGGCATCATACGTTGAACAAATGTGTCCTGCGCCAACATCGGAGGGACGGCTTCAATTAACGGGAAAGGGGTTTCTAAATTTTCTATGTGTCCGCGATGACCAGTCGGAACAATTTCTGTGCCCATGACTTGCATGGTGCCGCCACTGGACTCGCTCACTCGATAACCTCAATCTGGTTATCCATGTTGAAAATCAGTTGTAGGGATTCGGGCTGAATGCGATCTCCAGGCTCGCCTCTATCACCGGTTACCGGATCAACCGCAACCAACCTAATTAAGTCCGTGTAGGCAACCCCCGGCACATTTTGCAGGATCCCGTAGATGTCGCCGACCACGAGTGTCCTGCCGAAGGGCCACCCCGTCCCGGCGTAGCCGCCATTTACCGGGTGGAGAAAGTTAGTGATCGCGGCGTTCGCGTCTGCGGTGACGCGGGCAGCCATGCTGTTGTCTTTGGCGGCTAGCCGGACCATTACTGAGACACCAATATATTTCGGTGGTTCGATTCTTATGGTAGTTCCGATGAGGCGCCGCAAATCTAGGTAGTCCTTAAGCTCATGCAGTACCTCGATCGGCGGCTGCAAAGCTTCGAATGCAAAAGTACCGGGAGGCACCTGAGGGACCACAAGGACCAAGATGGTGCCCGGCTTGCCCAACTCAGTGGCGTCGACACATTTGGTCCGCACTATCCCGGGGCTGGCCGCGCGAACTAATTGTTCAAAATCGAGACCCGTCACCGCTCTATTTCGAGACCTTACGGTAAGTGCGGCCCGGTCTTTAAGGCTATCTATCGACTCGGGGTCGACGCCGCCAACAGCAGGTTCGATGCTCTCAACCTTGGCAACTGAAGCGATATTGGTTCGCATAACTGAAATGGCACCGCGTTCGACGTTGCCTTGGATGCCACCGCCAACAAGGTATTTAGGTACGCGTACCGTGCTGCCGCTAATCGGGGTAGCACCGTAGTATCTCGGGCTCCCATCAGAATTTCTAATCATCGGGCCGAATCGCAATTGACCCTTAATATCATCGACTGTGAAGCATAAATCCGTTGAGACTGCCTCCGCAAAGCTTTCTACGCGCGTCCAGGTGGTCCAACCCTCGGGGCCGCTGACTTCGATAGTGAGGGTGTCCTGTCCGGAAACTAGTGGGAACCGATTCAACTGAAGGATTTCGCCGGGAGTTCCAGTAACGGTTCCAATTATTTCGTTGATAATTGGTGTGCACTGAGAAACGTTAGTTATACCGCCGATCGTTGCAATATCGATGCTTTTTATTTGGGGGGAGGATGTGTAGCGAGGTTGGTCATCTACTGCATCTACGACTCGGACTCGAATCCACCCTGATGACAAACCAGAAAATGTGGAAAGTGCATGTTGATCGATGTAGATCTCAATGGTGCCTCGCTGGTTCAGCCCGCCCGTGGTGTCCTTGATTAGGTGGATTCTTGTCCACTGCTGACCATCCCAACCTTCGGTGATTAGTGGTGGGCGAAGCGGATCCACGCCAATACCTTCGATGCGGCAATCAACCGATATACGAACAATACAATTTGGAGCCGCTTGGGTTAGGCCCACATAGAGCGCATCTCCAACTTGTGGCACGTCAGAGAAGCAGGAAAATTCTGAATGCTCTGCAATGCTTTGACCCTGAGGTACAGCTTCTTGCCCAACAGCTTGGGTGAGAATATGCTGAAGTGACACGCTAACTAGATCAAGGTCGATCTGCGTTGAAAAACTAATTGGCGGCTCTTGTCCGCGGCGAGCCGTTGAAACCAGTGTTCCAGCAGGGATCAACACGTTGGTCGCCTTGGGCACGGCGAGCGAGAACCTAACCGGAGCTATCGCTGCTGATGGCGGTCGAAGCTGTTCGCCCAACAGGTCTAAGAACTTTATATAGTTCAGGTCTGGCACCCTGTTGAGTCGATAGATGAGTTGATCGACCATGAAGGCGAATGTCTCGATCAGTGTCACGCCGGGGTCGGCCACATTGTTATCTGTCCATTCAGGGCACCTCAGTTGAACAAGACGCTTCGCCTCATCCACTAAGTCCTGAAACGACCTATCGTCGAGATTTGGTGCTGGAAGGCTCATTGGTCTTCCTCCCTGGGGATCACATAGAACGGAACGAGAAGGTTACGGGGGTCGTAATTGCCTTTGATTCGGTAGGTCACCTGAATGTTAATCACAGTTGGGTCGTCTCCGTATGTGGCGCTGACATCCAGTATGTCAGCCCTAGTTTCCCAGCGGCGCAATGATGCAACGACCTGTGCTTGCACCTGCCCGAGGAGTTCTAATGAAGTGGAATCAAACAGTAGGTCATGGATACCGCAGCCGAAATCAGGGCGCATGGGGCGTTCGCCGTAGGCGGTCCCCATTATTAGTTTGATTGAGCGGTCTATGTTGTCGGTGCCGCCGACCATACGAATGCCGCCTTGGTCGTCAATGCCCATCGGGAAGTCGAATCCGCTACCGACGAAATCCTGCTGTGCCATTTGACTCACGCACCCAAACTTACGATGCCACCGGCAATATTGATTTCGCCGGCAACCAGGCTAATCATGTCGGCTTCGATCGAAACTGAACCTTCAGAAGCCAGATTTATATCGCTGCCAGTTAGAGTGATGGCGCCTTCTGTAGTGATCTCGACGGCACCCTCGGCGGTAATTGAAACGTCAGCACCATTTATTTCGACAGCCCCTTCACCACTCAGAGTGACTTCGCTTGCGTTGATGACCACCGCACCTTCAGAATTTACTGTCACTTCGGCGTCACTATTAATAATGATTGGCTGACCTTCAATCGTGGTGATGCTGATCCCGGTTTCAGGTGACAATCTAACAATGCAGCTCGCACCGAAAGTTGTTTGAATTGTCAAGCTTGAGTCATCGGGATTGTCATTGAAAAGCAGTTGGTGACCTTCGCGCGAAGTGAATGCGCGCACCATGGTCGTACCCTCAATTAGTTCGGCGGCGGGTACAGCTCCCAGTCGATCGGCGCTATACAACCCACCCAGAACGTATGGCGAATCGAGTTGGCCATTTTCGAAAGCTACTAGAACTTCATCGGTTGGTTCCGGCATTATTTGCATGCCGAGGCCCTCGCCAGCGCCCTGTTGAACAACGCGCGCCCAAGTGCTGACGAAGGTTTCAGACAGCCATGGAAAGCTAAGTAGCACGCGGCCAAGGAACTCAGGGTCTTCGACATCGGTGACAATTGCCGGGTAAACCCCGTTGAGTTTGAATGTGGACTCCGCTGCCCCTTGCAAGCCCATTAGGGTTCGGTCTTCATATCCCGCACACATTATCTGCGTCCGATAGCCGAAGCTTCGTGGCTCAAAAGTATGGGTTGATGAGGTGACCGTGTACTCACCGGTGAGTACGCCCGCCTTGCTAATGCTGATTGCCGAGTTGGGCATTAGAAATGGGTTGCCCCGCACAATCGCTTCGATGTTTGAGTATGAGCCCGCCAGTCGAAAACCTAAGCCGACAGATGCCGCCTCAGTCGCCGCTTCATTCTCGGCAATTCGCTCCAGGCTCACGAGCTGTGCGGTGGGGCCACCTAGCTCGGTCGCCAATTCCACCGGGAGCATGACGTTTGCCGAGGCATCACTAATTGTCGGCCCTTCGCCAATGGCCGGTATCGCAAGTGATTAATCCCAACCTCTGGTGGAGGCACTTGCCGTTAGGCCAGATCCTGAGACGGTGGCTCTGAGGGAGATGAGCCCGTCGTCGCCGATCACGATGGCCCTTGGCGACAATTCGACACCTACGGGGGGAGGGGC
>WLHM01000123.1 GCA_009702725.1 Actinomycetota bacterium
CCTTTATCCATAAAGCCAACCATCGCTTCTACGTGCTTGGCCATGGATGCTTGGGCTCGTTCGGTAAATTCCTCGGGCTTCTTATCCGCATATTCATGGGCATCATCAAAATCAATATCTTCGGGGATATAAAACAGTGGGTCATGGGCTGATGTCTGGTCGGTGACGATGTCAATCGGAACGTCACGACGCAGTAACTCCGGCAAGATCGATGCTGCGTTGCCGACCAAACCGATCGAGAGAGGCTTGCGCTGCGCTTTCGCTGCGAGTGCACGATCAATGGCATCGTCGAGGTTGTTGGCAATTTCATCTAGGTAGCGGGTTTCGACCCGGCGCCGTAAGCGGGTGCCATCGATATCGATGACTAGGCAGACGCCTTCATTCATGGTGACGGCCAAAGGTTGGGCACCACCCATGCCACCGCAACCTGCGGTAACGGTGAGGGTACCTGCCAGGGTGCCTCCGAACCTCTTCTCGGCAACGGCGGCAAATGTTTCATAGGTGCCTTGCAAAATGCCTTGGGTGCCGATGTAGATCCAGGAGCCAGCGGTCATCTGCCCGTACATCATTAGGCCAAGATGTTCTAGGCGGCGAAACTCTGGCCAATTTGCCCAGTCGCCGACCAGGTTCGAATTTGCGATGAGTACCCGCGGTGCCCACTCGTGGGTTTGCATAACACCGACGGGTTTGCCCGATTGCACAAGCATTGTTTCGTCGGCCTTCAAATTAGTGAGAGTGCGCACCAAAGCATCGAAGCTGGCCCAGTTGCGAGCTGCCTTTCCAGTGCCTCCATAAACCACAAGTTCATCCGGATGCTCAGCGACGTCTGGGTCAAGGTTGTTTTGCAGCATCCGCAAAGCTGCCTCTTGCTGCCAGCCGCGTGCGGTCAAAGTATTGCCGGTGGGTGCGCGAACGGGGCGAGGGCCGATGGGCGAATAAGTAGTCACACCCTCATTTGACTCCTCTCGGCCTCTATGCGCGCTATCTTGAGCTAGTTGATTGTCTGAAATACGAGATTTTGGAGTCAGATGTCAAGTAACGCCCCAGCGGCAACCCGGGCGATGGGAGCCCTCCGGGTACTTGCCCAGGCCCCGGGCCCGGTAACCGCGGCTGCTCTAGGGGTTGCACTTGGCCTACCTCGATCTTCGACTTATCACCTGCTAGCGGCTATGGAGCGCGAGGGATTCGTCGTACATTTCCCGGAGGAGCAGCGCTGGGGGTTAGGCGTAACCGCATTTGAAATCGGTGCGGCTTACCTACGTCACGAGCCACTTGAGCGCCTCGCCCGACCTTTGTTGAAACAGTTGGTGGCACAGGCGGGCAGTGCCACCCCACTAGCCGCCCATCTTGGAGTCCTGCATGGCCGGGAAACCTTGTACTTGCTGAAGGAATCAACGAAACGGCCGATCACGATCGTCGCTGAAGTTGGAGTCCGCCTGCCCGCATCTTTGACGGCATCTGGGCGGGCCATGTTGGCACAATTGCCGGCCGAGCAGGTGCGGGCATTGTTTCCAAATCGAAGTGCCTTCGTAGATCGCACGGGTATTGGCCCGATGTCATTACCTGAGTTGCGCAGGTTATTGCAGGTGGAGCGAAACCTTGGATATGCCCAAGAACAAGGGATGGTCACCCTGGGTTTCTCGTCGGTAGCGGTGGCTGTCCGCGACCATAATCGACGCCCGGTGGCTTCTATCGGCCTTACCTTTCCCGATGATGGGGCATCAGCGATGCAAGGCTCTAGGCTTGCAGTTACCGCTATTCGAGCGGCCGTCGAACTTTCAAGGCGAATTGGCATGAAGGAAGAAGCGGTATGAATGAGGGCTGGGTATGACCTTCGCACCGCTGCCAACTGATCCCCGCTGGCCGCGTGCCGGTGATTTGTTTGTGTCGGGCAGCGAACTCCTTGCCGATCTGACCGTGGTTGGGGTGCCAGCGTGGCGCACTTCAATTAGTCCAACCGGTGCGAATGCGACGCCCGCGGCGGTGCGTGAGGCGCTGTTTCGCTACTCGACTTACTCAACCGAACACGAAATTGATCTGGCGTCATTGAGGTTGGTCGATGCGGGCGACATTGAAGACCCTGATGGGCCAGCTGGTGAAAAGCGCGTGATGACTCGCTTGGCTCATTCCAGCAAAAGCCATGGGTTTCTGGTGGCCCTCGGCGGCGACAACTCCATTACTTACTCGGTAGCGCTAGGGGTTTGGGGTGAAAAGATCTCGCAGGCAGGCTTAATAACCCTTGACGCTCATCATGATTTACGCGATGGTGAGAGCAATGGGTCACCCGTTCGAAGGTTGATTGAAGCGGGGCTGTCTGGTACCCGGGTGGTCCAGATCGGCATTGCTGATTTTTCAAACTCACCTGAGTACGCGGCTCGTGCTCGCGACTTCGGAATCACTGTTATTAGCCGCGCGTCTTTACGGACTCGGTCAATGACAACTGTTATGGCCGAGGCTTTAGCGATTGCTGGTGCTGCCGGTGGCCCGATCCATGTCGACATGGATGTCGATGTATGTGACCGGGCGGTGGTACCCGCCTGCCCGGCCGCGGCCCCGGGTGGGATTAGCGCCGATGAGTTAAGGCAGGCGGCCTTTCTTGCCGGAGCAGACACACGCGTTAAGTCCCTTGATGTCACTGAAATTGATGCCACGATTGATTCACCGGATGCGCGGACTGTGCGCCTAGCAGCGCTACTGGTTTTGGAAGTTGCAGCAGGCGTAGGTTCGCGCAAAAACTAGAGGAGGCAATGGCATGAAGAAACTAAATCTTTGGGTAGTGGCCGGTGGCATTTTGATAATGCTGGTTGGGCTGGTCTGGTTCTTCCAGGGCCTTGGTTCACTCAAAGGCAGCCCCATGACCGGTGAAATCTTCTGGTCTTATATGGGCGCGATCGCCTTCATTATTGGCATTTTGGTTGTGCTGCGTGGAGCACTTGGCACAAGGGGTTCTAACTCAAAGAAATCGGGCCAATAGCCAAACGGGTTTCGATTAGCTGCCCTCCAACAAGTTCGACGCGGTAAGCGGCTGGCCCAGATTCAGGTGCACTTGCTTTATCCGAGATGACGGCAACCGGCTCGACGCCTTCGTAGAGAATCGCTACTCCGTCATCTGTTGCATATGAAGTTGGCAGTGTCTGCGCTTTCACCAGGTCATGTAAAAGTGGGCGGCGTCCAACCTCGGAGTCGTAGTGCACCCCGTTGCCGTAGGGGAGCAGGCCCAAGCCGTTGGTAACAACCTGCAACTTCGGGCCAAAGGAGTCAGTTGGCCCACCAACGTGCCAGCAGATTGAGCCGGCGCTAACCCCAGCCAAGATGGTGCCGGCGTCCCATGCATCGCGCATTACTTCGTCGACCCCGTGCAAAGCCCATAGAGCAAGTAAATTAGCGACGCTCCCGCCACCTACCCACACCACGTCGGCGCGCCCGATCGCTTCGTCAACGGGCCGGTTCGGTTGGGTAAAGAGCGCAAGGTGGTCAACCTCGCAGCCGGCGTCGGCGAGCGCAGAGTACATGCTGGCTAGGTAGTCAGGGCTATCTCCGCTAGCTGTTAGCACCAGGCACACCCGCGGGCGATCTTTACCAGTTAGACGCAGCGCCTCGAGCATGATTGCCCCCGGGCGCAGCACCCCCCAGAGCCCCGGGGTGGAGACGAAACCACCGCTGCTCGCCAAGATCCGTTTAGTGGTCATTTTTGTTTAGCCTCCTGGCCCGTTAGTTGAATAAAGTGTTACATATATTGGTCCGGTTAGACTTGGGCGCATCAATGTCGAGAGGGTTCACGCGGTGTTTGAGCGGCTGGGCGCGGGTGTTTATCGCTGGCGCCTGCTGGTATTCATCTCATCTTTGATCGGCGTCGTCCTCTGCGCGATCGTTGGCTTTGGAGTGATCCCAAAACTTGATAGCGGTGGGTTTAATGACCCGGGTTCTGATTCTGCGGCCGTGGAGAAAATTCTCCAGGAGGATTTCGATTCACCTGGTGCTGATCTAATCGTTGCGCTCAAAGGCACGGTATCTGCTGATGATCTCGCGTTCGCTGCCCTCGGCAAGTTGATCGCCGATGAGATATCTGCCCTTGCCGGTGTGAAGCGGGTGAACTCCTATTGGCTAACGCCGAGCCCCGCCCTAAAAAGTACCGATGGCAATGGGGGAGTCCTGCTGGTGACATACGATCCGGCGAGTGTTGTCGCGGGTAGTGTGATCACCGATGAAATAAGAGGCATCATCGGCACAGTTGACTTAGGGTCAACGGCGGTCTACCTGGGTGGCTCGGCGGCGGTGAGTCAAGCGATCACCGGGCAAATTAGTTCAGATTTGGCGCGTTCAGAGTCGATTGCTATCCCACTTACCATAATTTTACTTTTGATTGTTTTTGGCAGCATGGTTGCCGCGGGGATGCCCTTGCTCGTTGGTTTAGCATCAATTCTCGGAAGTTTCTTCGTTCTTTATCTGCTGACCTATCTAACGGATGTTTCGGTATTTGCCCTCAATTTAGTCACCGGTTTGGGCCTAGGCTTAGGGATCGATTACTCGCTACTAGTTGTGAGCCGATTCCGGGAAGAATTAGCAAGTGGCAAAGAGGTCAGTGCTGCGGTAGCACGCACCGTAGCCAGTGCAGGCCGAACTGTAGTTTTCTCGGGCCTGACCGTTGCGTTGACTCTGGCGGCCCTGCTTTTCTTCCCGCAATTCTTCTTGCGCTCATTTGCCTTCGGCGGTATCTCGGTCGTGGCCTTCGCCGTCTTCGGTGCAGTAATAGTCCTGCCAGCCGTGCTTGGACTACTTGGCCCGCGTATCAACTTACTGCGAATTCGCCGGTCAATTGATAAACCAAATCGTGGGGCGCGGTGGGCAACATTGGCTCAAGCGATCATGCGCAGACCTTGGCCGGTGGTGATTGGTTGCACGGCGGTATTGATGCTGTTGGCATGGCCGGCGGTAGGTGCAAAGTATGGCCAAATAGATGAGCGGGCACTGCCAAAATCCAATATTGCAGTACTTGACTCGGCAGCTATCACCAACAACTTTCCAGGGCTGGGCCGTGCCCCGATTGAAGTCATGATGCCGGGTGAGTTAAGTGCCGAAG
>WLHM01000124.1 GCA_009702725.1 Actinomycetota bacterium
CGGGCAAACAAACTGGACCGACAACATCCAGCTACCCGGCACTGTTCACATGGCAATTTTGCGCAGCCCAATGGCACACGCAAAAATTACAAAGCTTGATGTTGCAGGCGCTCTGAAGCAACCAGGGGTCGTAGCGGCCTACGGCGCAAAAGAACTCGGCGAGCTAAATGGCGGGGTACCGTGCGTCTGGCCGGTCACCGACGACATAAAGATGCCGTCTTTTCCAGCCCTAGCGATCGACAAGGTCCGTCAAGTTGGTGACTGCGTTGCAGTTGTACTCGCTACCAGCGTCGCTGCCGCAGTTGATGCTTTGGATTCCATCGAGGTGTCTTACGAGCAACTGCCCGCCGTTACTGATATGGAAGCAGCACTTGCAAGCGGCAGTGCACTCGTCCATGACGAAATCGAGACCAATGCTTGCTATGTGTACAAACTGCCATGCGGTGACTATGAGGCTTCACGGGCAAAGGCAGATGTCGTCGTGGCTCGACGTTTCATAAACCAGCGCCTTATTCCAACATTCATGGAGCCGCGCTCGGTGGTTGCCGCGCCAATGGGTATGAGTGACGAGATCACCATCTGGTCATCAACCCAAATTCCACACATTCTTCGAGTACTCCTAGCACTAGTTACTGGAATACCTGAGAACAACTTACGCGTAGTCGCACCCGATGTTGGCGGTGGATTCGGCGGCAAATTGCAGATCTACCGCGAGGAAATCCTCGTAACCAACCTCGCTAAGAAACTTGCTCGGCCGGTCAAGTGGACCGAGACTCGAAGTGAAAACATGGTCGCAACCCACCACGGCCGCGACCAAATACAAGATATCGAAATCGCTGCCACCAAGGACGGAAAAATTCTCGGCCTTAAGGTCACACTCTTGGCCAATATGGGTGCCTACCTGCAGATAATTACCCCCGGGGTTCCACTTCTTGGCATGTTCATGTACCCAGCGATTTACAAGATGGACTCCTATGACTTCACGTGCACGGGTGTATTCACCAACAAGACTCCAACAGACGCTTACCGGGGTGCCGGCCGGCCTGAAGCCACCTACGCCATCGAAAGAATCATCGATGAGCTGGCGGCCGAAATCGGCATGGAGCCCATGGAGTTGCGCAAAAAGAACTGGATTACGCACGAAGAATTCCCTTACACCACAGTCGCGGGTCTGACTTACGACACCGGTAACTACGAGGCGGCAACTGAAAAAGCTCTCGCCATGTTTGATTACGACGGGCTGCGGGCTGAGCAAGCACAGCGTCGGGCATCCGGCGATCCGGTGCAGCTCGGCATTGGCATCTCAACGTTCACCGAGATGTGCGGCCTTGCGCCATCACGTACCCTCGGCGCACTTAAGTATGTCGCCGGCGGCTGGGAGCACTGCACCGTCCGAGCACTTCCGACCGGCAAAATCGAAGTAGTCACTGGCACTTCGCCACACGGTCAAGGGCATGAGACGGCTTGGAGCCAAATCGCAAGCAGCATCCTTGGAGTTCCGGTTGAAGACATCGAGGTCATACACAGCGACACCGGGCGCTCGCCATACGGCATGGATACCTATGGATCCAGATCCCTTGCCGTTGGCGGCCAGGCAATCAAAGCCGCTAGCGAAAGGCTGGTTGAGAAAGCCCGCGTCATTGCCGCGCACCAACTTGAGTGCAGTGCGTCAGACCTGGAATTCGTCAATGGCGCTTTCCACGTCAAGGGCGACCCGAGTAAGTCACAGGCTCTAGGCGCAGTGGCCTTTGAGGCATTCACCGCCCACAACCTGCCACCGGGCGTAGAACCAACCTTGCAGGCCGAAGCCACCATTGACCCTGCGGATTTCTCGTATCCCCACGGCACCCACCTCGCAGCGATGGAGGTAGATACCGAAACCGGCCAAGTCAAATTGCGCAAGTACGTGTGCGTTGACGATGTTGGCACACAAGTGAACCCAATGATCGTCGAAGGTCAAGTTCACGGAGGCGTTGCCCAAGGAATTGCGCAAGCATTATTTGAAGGCGCCGAGTACGACGAGGACGGCAACTTGTTGACCGCCAGCCTCGCCGATTATCTGATCCCGAGTGCCGCAGATCTACCTTCATTCGATACTGACACAACGGTGACCCCGTCGACTACTCACCCGCTAGGCACCAAGGGCGTTGGCGAAGCCGGGGCGATCGCCTCAACACCGGCAATCATCAACGGCATAGTCGATGCTCTGAGGCACTTGGGCGTTACTGATGTCGCAATGCCCGCCTCACCACAAACCGTGTGGCGAACAATCCAGGCGGCGAAGGGAGGAACCAAATGATTCCCGTCGAATTCGATTACGTAAAAGTGACAAGCATCGACCAGGCACTCGCCGCGCTGAAATCCGGTGGCGAAGATTCCAAAATTATTTCAGGCGGGCAATCACTCCTACCCGTACTTAGGTTGCGAATGGCGGAGCCTTCCGTCCTCGTAGACTGTGGCGGTATCGACGAAATGCTCGGTATTCGTGAAGATGGTGACTCGATCACCATCGGGGCAGCCACCACGCACCATGGCGTTATGAACAACCCACTGGTGCAAAAGCACGCGCTCTTACTGGCGCAGGCCACGGCAACCGTTGCCGATCCGGCAATTCGGCATCGCGGCACTACAGGTGGGGCGCTAGCTCATGCCGACCCTGCCGGTGACGTCCCGGCGGCGGCACTGGCCCTGGATGCTTCGTTCACAATCGCCGGCCCTGGTGGCCGGCGAACGGTCGCAGCCAAAGACTTCTTCCTTGATTACTTCACCACAGCGGTCGGCCCGGATGAAATCCTCGTAAGTTTTAGTATTCCCAAATGCGACTGGGGCAGCCATTACGAAAAATTCAACCGTACCGCGCAAGCTTGGGCAATTGTCGGAGTGGCAGCGGTTGTCAATGTAGAAGGTGGAGTCATCAAGGAGGCCCGCATCGGCCTAACGAATATGGCACCCACCGCCGTGCGGGCCAGCACCGTGGAGGCTGCACTCGTTGGAGCATCATCGGCCGCTGAAATCACCGCGGCCGCCATGCACGCGGCCGATGGCACCCGGGCCACGAGTGACATCCATGCCAAGGCCGATTACCGGGAACACCTAGCACGGGTAATCACCGCGCGTGCAGTCCGGGCTGCTTCAGGTATTTGAGCTCGGCGGCTGTGCATACCGATATTGGCAGCTATAAAGTCACAATCGGTAAGCGCAGCGCTCCCGAGGCCGCGGCTGGTACCACCGGGGTTTTCGGCGGTACCGGCTGCACGCGCACATAGGGCTGGCCCAGATCTGCGCGTAAGTCCACTTCGCCCTTATTGGGCCACATGGCCATGGCCCGCTCAGCTTGCGCGGTGATGGTTAAAGAGGGGTTGACCCCAAGATTTGCGGTGATGGCAGAGCCATCAACAACATGCAGGCCCGGGTGGCCAAAGGCCCGATGGTAGGCGTCGATAACCCCGTGTTCAGCATCGGCACCGATTACGCAACCTCCAACGAAGTGCGCTGTCACAGCAGCATCAAAATTTTCGAAAACACTGGCACCCGGAACCCCACCGATTTTTTCGGCAACCCGTTTGATTACCTCATGGGCAACCGGCAAGTAAGTAGGAGCCGGATTGGACTCATCTTTTTTAGTCGTTAAGTGCCAACGGCCAAAACGTGATTTTTTGCCAACAATGGTTAGTGAGTTATCGACCGGCTGCATAACGAGCGAGATAACCGCTCGTTCACTCCAGCGGCGCACATTAAGTAATGCGCCGGCATTGCGCCGCTGACGAACCATCTCACCGGACCAGGTCTTCCAGCGGGCTCGACCTAATTGCGGAACGGTGATTACCGACTGCAATAGCCCCATTGAATTCGAGCCCTTGCCGTACCGAACGGGTTCGACGTGGGTATTTGGATCCGGATACCAACTCGACGTAATTGCGACCCCTTGGGTGTAGTCGGAGTCTGGAGATTTCGCGATAGCACCAAGAATTGATTCGGAATTGGTCCGCGATAAACGTCCCAGCCTCTTCGAGAGGCGCGGCAAATTACCTGAATCACTCATTTGGTGCAATAACTTCTGGGTGTTAAATGTCCCTGCCGCCATGATTACCTGGGCGGCACTAAAGGACCTGGTGCGTTTACCTAAATGGAGCCCGGTCCGCACGGTAGTTACTTCATACCCACCACCAGCGCGCTCAGTAATACCTGTCACGGTTGTTAGCGGGTGCACGCTTGCGCCGGCTAATTCCGCAAGCCCTAAGTAGTTTTTAGGCAGCGTATTTTTGGCACCGTGGCGACACCCGGTCATGCACTCACCGCATTCAATGCACCCGGTGCGATCTGGGCCAACGCCGCCAAAGAAAGGGTCGGGGCTGGTAACGCCGTGGCCGGATCCAAAATAGACACCTACTGGAGTGAGCCGAAACGTGTGACCAACTCCCATGTCGTCGGCAACGGCCTTCATGACCACGTCACTAGGAGTCATGGTGGGGTTCTCGGTAACCCCAAGCATTCGGGCTGCTTGATCGTAGAAAGGTGTCAACTCATCGGCCCAGTCAGTGATGTCAACCCACTGCGGGTCGGTGAAGTATTGCTTGCCCGGCACATACAAGGTATTCGCGTAATTCAGGCTGCCACCACCGACACCGGCCCCGGCTAGTACCACCACATCCTTAAGTACATGTATGCGTTGCAGCCCGGTGAAGCCCAACTTTGGGGCCCACAGGAACCGAGATAGGTGCCATGAATTCTTGGGGTAGGTGGTTTCATCAAATCGGCGGCCGGCTTCTAGGACACCGACCCGGTAGCCCTTCTCAACCAAGCGTAAAGCTGAGACGGAGCCACCGAAACCCGACCCGATGATGACGACATCGAAATCCATTTCACTACCAGGCATGACATTTTCCTAATCTGTGGGCGCTATTTGAAACCAAACTTCTTCATGGCTCCAACCGCTTGCGCAAGGGTGCCACCCCACCGCTCATTTGACCACCCGAAAGGTGCCCCGAAGCCAAATGCCCGCTGCGTCGCGATAGTTTGCGCCTCGGTGTATTGCAAGAAACCCTCACTGCCGTGGCGGCGCCCCA
>WLHM01000125.1 GCA_009702725.1 Actinomycetota bacterium
CTTACCGTCAATTGACTCCCAAATGTGCTTGGGGAGAATGAAGACAAAGAGGTGGTCCATTACCGGATTTGGCTTGGATATTTCAATTCTGACGGTGAGGTCATCTACTGCTTCTGCACGCACCATGCCGGCAACATAAGAACCGAAGTTCGTTTTTTCGTACTTGCCGTCGATGATGCGATTAAAGGTGTACGCGACATCGGCTGCCGTAAGCGGCACACCGTCACTCCACTTCATGCCAGGGCGCAGGTTGTAAGTCCAGAACTTACCGTCGGCCGACTCCTCCCAAGACTCTGCCAAACCTGGGACGATCGAGAAATCGTCGGCCGCGTATTGGGTCAGAGTTGGGTACTGGAGCGTGAAAGTCTCATATGCGAGAGAGGACAGCCCGGTGAACGGGTTCGCGGAGTCTATGTCTTCGCCAATTCCGATGGTTAGCACCACGGGCTCATCGGCGGCCACAGAAGTTAGCCCTGCGAAAGGCAGGCTTATCGCAACGGTTAAAAATGCGGCACCCAGCAGGCGAATCCTCGACATCTTAACTCCTATTGAATAAGTTGCTTCTGGTTAACCAACTAGGCCCTTTTCTATCACTTCTCGAGCCGCGGAAGGAGCCAACGCCTGATATCCAATGAACTATTTTCCATTGGCGCGTACCAGCCCCCTCGGAAATATCGGGAATTCATGCCCCGCTGTACCGACTCGCAAATGGCCCAATCCTGCAAATTCACGAGATCCCAGAGATCTCCGGCATCCGATGGGTTAAAAGTCGGCTTTGCTACCTCATCCGGAGCAAAGAGGAGTTCACAGACCACTCGGGTGCTATTTGCCGCTAGGGGTACCAGGAGGTACGAGGCCGCGTGCTCGGCGGACAGACTGAGCAACAAATTTGGGTAGATCAGCTCACCTTTGTGCTTGACCCGCTCATGCTCGTCAAGGTCGGGAAAGGGTGCACGATCACTCGTGCCGCTCATCGTGAAGGTCCAAGCGCCCTCCCGATGGGGGACGCCGTCCTCCCATGGGATGTCGATACCACCACCGCCGAAGGCTGGAACTAGCCGACAGAGTTCAGGGTGCACCGGACCACAGTGATAGCACTCGTTGTAATTCTCGGCAATCACTTTCCAGTTCGCTTGAACTTCGTAGGTAAAGCGCAGACCCACCGCTAGCTCACCAAGTGGATAACGCTTAACCCGCTCGGGTACGTCACCCAATTGCGCCAGCAAAGTGTGCTTTGGATCTTCAGCCAGCCAAAGCCAACCACCCCAACTCTCAACCGCCAATGCGGTGAGTTTGAAATCTGCTAGATTGATGTCTTCAGCATGCGGTGCATGCATTAATGAACCGTCAAGGCTGTAGGTCCAAGAGTGATACGGGCAGCGCAGCGCTTTCATCTCACCGGGTGGGCAATTTTCAGGTAATAGTTGAGATCCGCGATGGCGGCATACATTTGCATGAGCGTGCAAGCCTCCATCATGGGTAACGATGATGGATTCACCATAGAAATCGACTACGGCAATGCGCCCCGCATGAGTTAGGCCGAGTTCGTCAAGGCGGCCGACACAAGTCCACTGCCCGCGCAGCATGTTGCGCTCACGAAGAAATGACCCCTGATCTACGTAATGCTCTCTAGGCAGTGCGGCTTCCATTGGATAAGTATGCCCGTTAGGCCCGCGGAAAGGAACGCTGCCAGTGCTGCTCAGCTACGAGTTCTAGTCCGTCATGCACCGTGATGTCCATGGTGACTTCATAGGTTTCACCGGCTGTCACCACATCCATAATTGAATGCACGGTGGCGCTCACCTCGGGAAAGCGCAGCGTGAATTCCACATCAGAATGGGCGCGCTGTTCGAAGGTACGGGTATCGATACTTACCCACCCGTCATACCGTTCACTCGCAGTGCCAAACGGGGTTTCGTAGGTTGACGCAGAACCCACTACGCATCTGGTGATGCGGTTTACGACATCGCGCTCAAGTTGCCAAATGACGCCTTCGGTACTTTCATTTGATTGCAGATCACCCGGTGCGAAAACGGGTATGGGAAGGGATGGATCAGCTTCATAAATCGGCAGGGTGAGGGTGGCACCGCGCAGGGTCAGAGTGCCCGGACCGCCCGGTGCAACGACATTTGGCCAGTCGGCGCCCGCGACGCTGACGCGCAAGGTACGACCGGCTTGCCACTGCCACGCGGTTGCTTCAAGTTCTACATCTACTTCACCGGTTGGACCAATCAATAGCGTGCCGCGGGTTACCAGAGTTGAGGTGCCGTCCAGTGCTACATCACATAAGCGAACCGCAATTATCGGATGCGGGCAGGTAGCAGTGACGTGTGCCTGCAGGTGCACACTGCCCGCGATCTCTAGCGGCTCAGCTATCTCAATGTCCCAAGTGATACTCGCTGCATCATCAAATCGCTGATCATCAGGCTGGCCATAGGGCAGGTGCCCCGCGCAGGAAATCCACGCGGCCATCCCAACATCGGGACGCACTACATAAGTGGGTTGGTCGGCTAACGTGATCTTGCGTTCACTCGAACGACTTGACGGCCAGACGTCAGAACGCCATTGGCCTGGCACCGTGTCAAGTACCGGGTCTGGTGCATGCGAGTAACGGCAGAACCAAGTGTGCGGTAACACCCACGATGTCTCGCCATCTCGAAGGTGCTCATTGAAGAAAGCTGCCATCTCAGCAACATGGTCAATACGCGGACCGGGCGCACTTGAGTTTGGCGCAGCATGGGCCCAGGGCCCAGCGAGCAGCCGAGTCGGGGCATTGATTGCTGCGACGGTTCGAAATGAGGTATTGCGGTACCCATCGGCCCAGCCCGCAACGATCATCGTCGGAATATTGATACGGTCGTAATCGGGGCGCACCGAGCCTTGGCGCCAATATGAATCATCTTCAGGGTGTGCTAGCCAAGTAAAAAGCCAAGGCTCATTCTCACCAACTCGTCGCAGCCATTCGGCGCGCCAAGTATCGCCCCAAATCTCGGGTACCGGGGGCAGTAAATTCATGGGAGCCATGTAGTGGCAGTAGTCAACGAGGTCGAGCCACTTGCGGGCACCGCCCATCTGATGCACGTCGTCAGTGAATCGATCATCGGTGGCGTAGATGGGCACAATGGCCTTCAAATGCGCTGGTCGCTCGCAGGCAAGTTGGAAGGAATTGAAGCCGCCGTATGAAGTTCCAAACATCCCGATATTGCCGGTGCACCATGATTGCTCTGCCAGCCAGGCAATAACCTCAGTGAGATCACTTCGCTCCGCAATCGGGTATTCATCAGTCGCTAGGCCACCGCTACTGCCGGTGCCTCGAACATCGACCCGCGCAACGGCGAAACCAAATTCTGTCGCGAATCTTTCATACTCAGGCCGCCAACTAGCTGTCATGTCGTCCTTGCGATAAGGCAAGGCTTCAAGGATGCAAGGGGCCGGCTGCTCAGCCGGCAAAAAGAGGCTGACAGATAGACGAACACCATCGCGCACCGTTATGAAGTCGCGAATCAAATCCCACTCCCCCAACGTATGTAGATCCGGCTAATGTAGCTCGGACTCGGTCACCGCCATCAACGGGACCGAGACTGCGATGACGCCCCACGCTACCTTCACCATGTGTCCAAAATTCTATTGCTGCTGCAACCTTCGGGGTAATTCTCGAGCCATAGTTACTAAGCTAACTAGCCTCCGCAACTAGGCTGAGGGCTTTGGCTCCGCGGCTGATGAAACCGTGCCCTTTACCGAATGGAGAAAGTTGAGCAATTCACTCCTTACCTCTGAACGCAAGTGGACCTTGGCCGCCATGGGTTCAAGCCTCATTGGTATCGGGCTCGCGCGTTTGGCGTTCAACCCGTTGCAAGCCGCACTCGTCGAGTCCGGCTGGTTCACCGATGGGGCCGCCGCGTACTTAGCCGACGGGAATCTCATCGGCTATGTGCTCGGTGCTCTGGTCGCAAAATGGCTCGCTCAGCGCGTGCCGACAATAATGCTCCTGCGAATCATGATGATCGCCGTATCACTTTCATTCTTGCTTTGCTTTAGTGAATCACTGCCTTTCTTCTGGTTCTTCTTTTGGCGCCTCGTATCAGGGATCGCTGGTGGCGTCATCATGGTTGTCGCTTCGCCAACGGTCCTTGCTTACATAGCACCAGAGCGGCGCGGTGTTATAGGCCAGATGTCCTTATACGGCCTTGCAATTGGCGTTCTCGTTGCCGGCACCTTCGTACCACAGCTACTGACACAAGGACCAACAACCGTGTGGTTGGGAGTGGGCCTTATCTGCTTAGTCATTACGGCGCTGACTTGGCGGCTATGGCCACCAGCACCAAAGGCACCGGACATAAAACCTGCTAAAACCAAAGCGCCACGCTCCGCCTACCGCCTATGGCTCGAATACGGCCTCGTTGCTGTAGGCGTGGTGACACACATGGTTTTTCTCGTGCCATACCTTGAACAAAA
This sequence comes from Actinomycetota bacterium, assembly GCA_009702725.1. GTDB lineage: Bacteria > Actinomycetota > Actinomycetes > S36-B12 > S36-B12. The sequence goes on from WLHM01000125.1 coordinate 4,456, forward strand.
TTTGCAGATGTCCTCCGGGGTGGCATCCCAGTTCTTTTTGGTCTACGCAGCCGGTGCACTAACGGGGCCATTCTTATTCGCGTATCTGGCTAACCGCCTTGGAATCCACAGCACGCAACGCATCGCCATGCCAATCTTGTTAGCAGCCAATGCCGCGATGTTTTTTCTGTCGTTTTCGTACTTCGGCGTCGGACTCTCATGCTTCCTAGCGGGGCTTTGCTTGCCTGGAATTATTTCGATCTTTTTGGGTCTCTCGCAAGAATTAGCCCAGGGTGACCCCCTTAAGCATCGAGCAATCTGGGGAACCGCCACCGTGGTCTTTGCGGTTACGCAAGCGGGCGTGGGCTACGTAACAGCTTTCATGCTCACCAACTTCGGTGTCGCCTACAAAGAACTCTTCGCGGCCGCGACCGTCTCCGTGGCTCTCGCTATCGTGATCGATTTGCTCCCACGGAAACAACACCGCAAAGATTTGGAGTCGGTGCGAGAGGATGCCTAAGTGCCCACCGAAGATCGCGACATAAGACAGGGCGCTGATCTACCAATTAACACTTGGTTCACTCCGGGGGTTCGCGGGATCGGCTCGGCATCATTCCTTTC
>WLHM01000126.1 GCA_009702725.1 Actinomycetota bacterium
GCGCGAGTACGACGGTACCGCCCTGCTCCCACTCAATATCCCAAGCTTGCGCAGTTGCGACCTTCCCGATCTCCGCTACCGTCTCAAACATAGCGCGATTCATGCGCACGGCGTCCGACCGCGAACTTGCCTTGGCCAGAGCGTTCAAGCCCGCGGGGAATAGGGCCGAAGCCCAACCTCCATTGCGACCGCTCGCACCAAATCCAGCGTAATTGGCTTCCACGATGGCAACGCGCAAAGAGGGGTCGGCTTTAAGTAGGTAGTAAGCCGTCCAGAGTCCGGTGTAGCCAGCACCCACTATCGCTATATCGGCGGTGGTGTCGCCGGGAAGTGGAGACCCGATGGGTTTTAGAAGTTCGGGAGGCAAGGTATTCCACCAAAGTGAAAGTTCGGCGGGACTTTGGGTCACGGGCGCCGCCATTTGGTTATGTACTCGGGCACATTTATCTCCGTTGGCGTGTTTTCATCGGCGATCGGATCCGCGAACATCGATTGAAGGGGTACTTCACCCGCCCAGATTTGGCTGAAAACTGGATCAAGTAAATCCGCGGGATCATCATCTGGCGCACCTGTTCTAATCTTCACCGAGCATTCGTTTAGGTCAAGGGCCAGTGTCAAGGTCGCCGCACGCTCTTTAGCGGATGGGTGCCGGCACTCCAACCACCGCCCGGGGAGTAGATGTTCGGTGATGCACGCGAGCGCATCGAGTTCATCGTCACCGTGTAATTGAGTGGCAACACCGAGGACCATGGCCGAGCGATAGTTCATGCTTGATTCGAAAGCACTACGTGCCAGTACCAGTCCGTCGAGCAACGTAACAGTTAGGCAGGTGGGCTGCCCGGCTGCCAGCCCCCGGAAAAGCCTTGATCCGGTGGACCCGTGAAACAGCACTTGCTCACCACGTCGGGCGTACGCCACCGGGAGCACATATGGCTGCCCGGCTTCGTCGACGACAGCAAGGTGCGCAACCAAACCGGCATCAAGTACCTGATGCAAAGCGGCGGTCTCGGTGACCGAATTCTCAGGTATTCGACGCCCCCTTGTTCGCGCGGTGGAGCCAGGGGCCGGCACGTTGGTGTCGCTCACAGCACTGACCAAGCTTCGGTGAGCACCGAGCGCAAGATGCCTTCTATTTCGTCGAACTCCTTTTGCCCGCAGGTAAGCGGTGGAGCAAGTTGCACCACCGGGTCGCCGCGGTCATCGGCCCGGCAGTAAAGCCCGTTATCGAATAGTGCTTTTGACAAGAACCCACGGAGAAGTCGTTCAGCCTCATCATCATTGAATGTCTCGCGAGTGACTTTGTCCTTAACGAGTTCAATTCCGTAGAAGTAGCCGGCCCCACGGACATCGCCGACAATCGGTAGATCATTTAGTTTGTCGAGGGTGCGCCGGAAGTTAGCCTCATTAGCCAGCACATGTTCATTAATTCCCTCGGACTCGAAAAGATCAAGGTTCGCCAGTGCGACGGCAGCCGCGACCGGATGGCCACCCCAGGTGTAGCCGTGCAGGAACGATGTTGAGCCATGCTTGAAGGGCTCGAAGAGTCGATCACTTGCGATCATGGCACCAATGGCGGCGTATCCCGATGACATGCCCTTGGCGCAGGTGATGATGTCTGGGGTAACTCCAAAGCGATTCATCGCAAACATGTCACCGATGCGTCCAAATGCGGTGATCGTTTCGTCGGCAACCATCAAGACGTCGTATTTATCGCAAATTTCGCGAACCCGCTCCAGGTACCCGGGTGGTGGCGGGAAGCAGCCCCCGGAGTTTTGCACCGGTTCAACAAAAACCGCGGCAACGCTGTCAGGGCCTTCGAATTCGATGGCTTCGGCAATGCGATTGGCGGCCCACTGGCCAAAGAGTTTCTCGTCGTGCCGGTACTCCTCCTCGGCGCGGTAGAAGTTGGTATTCGGCACTTTAACGGCACCTGGAACCAGTGGTTCGAAGGGGATCTTCGCGCTCGGGATACCGGTGATAGACAAGGCGCCTTGTGGAGTGCCGTGATAGGCAATAGCGCGGCTGATGACTTTGTGCTTGGTGGGTTTGCCAGTAAGTTTGAAAAATTGCTTCGCAAGCTTCCAGGCGGTTTCGACGGCTTCACCACCACCGGTGGTGAAAAAAACTCTATTTAAATCACCGGGTGCGTAGTGTGCGAGCCGCTCGGCAAGTTCAATAGCGCGCGGATGCGCATAGGACCAAATCGGAAAGAAAGCCAGTTCTTCGGCTTGTTTGGCACCGGCAGCAGCAAGTTCCCTGCGCCCATGACCAACCTGCACCACGAACAGACCAGAAAGACCGTCGAAGTACTTTTTGCCTTGGTCATCCCAGACATAAGCGCCTTCACCTTTGACAATCACCGGTACGTGGCCGCCCTCGTAATAGGAGGAGTGCCGAGTGAAGTGCATCCACAGGTGGTCGCGGGCCGATCTGGCCATTGAGTCGGTGCCCGGCTCGGTCACGTATTGCGGTGTGGTTGTCATCTTTTCCCCCAGGTGTAGATCTGCTTGCGTAGCTTTAGGTAGACGAATGTCTCGGTTGATCGCACGCCGGGTATGGCCCGGACGTGCCTATTGATGACTTCGAGTAAGTGGTCGTCATCTTCGGTAATAACTTCAGCCAAGATGTCGAAGGAACCGGCGCACACCACTAGGTAATCAACCTCGGGCATTAGTTCCATTTTTTCCGCGACTAACTCAATGTCGCCGTCAACGCGCACCCCGATCATCGCGGCACTAGTGAAGCCCAATTGCACGGGATCGGTGATCGCGACAATTTGCATGACCCCGGTGTCTTGGAGCCTTTGAACGCGCTGCCTAACAGCAGCTTCCGATAGTCCGACAGCCTTGCCGATGGTGGCGTAGGGCCGGCGACCGTCCTGCTGGAGCTGCTCGATGATGGCCTTGGAGACATCGTCGAGGGTGGCGGTCCCTCGCTCGCGGGTGGACATATTGACCATCGTGTCCCATATAGCCGGTATATGCAAGCGAATTCGTGGGTGTTTAGCTAAAAAACTACGAAATCCGCAGCTTTAAAGCAATTGGACTACCGAAACCGGTGCCTGGGTACTAGGCTGCGGGAAAATCAGCAATCCCACATTATTTGTCCCCAACCTTGGGAGTTCACGTGAGCAGCAAGCGGTCCCTGCGCAATTTTGTTAACGGTGAAAGTGTAGATGCGGCCGATGGTCGCACTAGTGATCTGATTAACCCGTCTACCGGCGAAGTATTTGCATCGGCCCCGGTCTCTAGTGCGACCGATGTAGACCGCGCATATGTCGCGGCCGATGCCGCTTTTGAGATTTGGAGCGACTCAACCCCTTCTGAGCGACAAAGGGCAATCCTGACAATTGCTGACGCTTTCGAGGCCCATGCCGAAGAATTGGTTGCCCTGGAAAGCGAGAACACCGGAAAGCCGATCGGAGTGACCGCCTCAGAAGAGATCCCGCCGATGATCGATCAGATCAGGTTCTTCGCCGGCGCGGCTCGAGTTTTAGAAGGCCGGTCCGCGGGGGAGTACGCCAGGGGCTTCACCTCAATGATTCGCCGTGAGCCGATCGGGGTAATTGGTCAAGTAACCCCGTGGAACTACCCAATGATGATGGCCGTCTGGAAGTACATCCCGGCTATTGCTGCTGGTAACACCGTGGTGCTGAAGCCCAGTGATACCACTCCGGTTAGCACCGTCCGCATGGCCGAGATCATCGCCGAGTCCGGGGCACTGCCGCCGGGTGTCCTGAATGTTATTTGTGGTGATCGCGATACGGGTCGCGCACTGGTTGAGCACAAGACCCCGCAGATGGTGTCGATTACCGGGTCGGTGCGAGCTGGAATGCAGGTGGCTGAATCGGCGGCACGCGACGTAAAGCGCGTCCACCTCGAACTTGGTGGCAAAGCCCCGGTCGTGATCTTTGACGATGCAGATGTTGAAGCTGCCGCCGAGTGGCTCGCGGTAGCCGGTTATTTCAATGCCGGCCAAGATTGCACCGCGGCAACTCGCATGATCGTCGGCCCTGCTATCTACGACGACTTTGTCGCAGCCTTGGCAGAGCAGGCGAAGGCCACTTTGACCACGTTTGCTGATGGTCCAGGGGGCGATGCGCTGGTTCCACCTGTCAACAATGTCAACCAGATGGAACGTGTCCTCGGCTTCATTGAGCGCACCCCGGGTCATGCTTCAGTAGTTGTCGGAGGTAACCGGCAAGGTGATCGTGGTTACTACATCGAGCCGACGGTGATTGCGAACCTGAAGCAAGATGATGAAATGATCCAGAACGAGATTTTTGGTCCAGTTATTACCGTACAGAAGTTCTCTGATGAAGCCGAAGCTTTGAAGTGGGCAAATGGCGTGCCTTATGGCCTCGCCTCATCGGTTTGGACCAAGGATTTCGGCCGGGCCATGCGCATGGCTAAGGGTTTGAATTTCGGTTGCGTCTGGATCAACACCCATATCCCACTGGTGGCTGAAATGCCCCATGGTGGCTTCCGGCATTCTGGCTACGGCAAGGATCTATCCATGTACGGGTTTGAAGATTACACCCGGATCAAGCATGTGATGGCTAGCCTGGAGAGTTAAGGCGCGCAATTCGGCGATCATTCGATGTCGATAAGAACGCGGCCGTCTTCGACCCTGGTCGGGTAGGTGCGCACAGCCTCCAGCACCGGGGGACCCATCGGCGCCCCGGTGCGGTAGTCGAACCGCCCGTGGTGCTTGGGGCACTCGATGATGTTTCCCATGACGAGGCCGTCGCAAAGCAACTGCCTCCCATGGGTGCAGTGCCCATCCGTAGCGAAGTACTCGTTGTCTTCAGAGCGATACAGGGCGTATTTCATGCCCCCGTACTCGAAGGGAATGACGTCCTCTACATCTATGTCCTCGAGACCGCAAGCATCTATCCAGGTCGGCATGGCAGTACTCCTTATGGTTCGAACCCAGAGTGTGGACAACCCACGGCGCGGGCGTTTTGACCGGCTCGTAGTATGGCGCCGCGCCCGGTGGAAGCTCGCGACGAACGCCATAGGTCGGGTCCTTCAATTGCCGCA
>WLHM01000127.1 GCA_009702725.1 Actinomycetota bacterium
CGCTACTCCCCAAGATGGTCGAGTCAGTGCACCTTCTGGTCAGCACCGAATCACCCACTAGCGATCTCGCCGCCTGCGCTCATATTGCCGAGGTGGCCGCGAAATTAACTAGCGAGTGGTTGGGAAGCCCGGCCCGCGTCGAAGAACACGACGGCTGCCCGGTCGTGCGCTGGGGCCCACAGCACCCTGAAATCCTGCTGCTCGGCCACCTTGACACCGTATGGCCGGTTGGCACCTTGAGCCGCCTACCGTCTCAGCTCATCGATGATCAGCTGACCGGTCCAGGCGTTTTCGATATGAAGGCTGGCATCGTGCAGGCCTTGGCTGCAGTGTCGCTACTTATTGATAAGGGTGCCAACGTCGGAGCGGTTGGGATTTTGCTGACAAGTGACGAAGAGACCGGCTCGCGTGCTTCACGCAAAGTGATTGCCAGCGCCCTCACCAGCGCTACCGCGGTTCTGGTTTTCGAACCTTCTGCTGGCGGTGCGCTAAAGACTGAACGCAAGGGCACTTCTTGGTACCGCATCAAGTTCCACGGGCGAGCAGCCCACGCCGGCCTTGACCCTGAGCGCGGGGTGAATGCCACCGTTGAAGCGGCTGCGTTCGTCATGGCAACCCAATCTTGGGGTAATCAAGATGCCGGAACCACCGTTACACCAACCTTGCTGAACTCAGGCACCACGGCAAATACCGTCCCTTTTTTGGCAGAGTTGACTCTTGACGTTCGCGCCTGGTCTGCGGGCGAGCAACAGCGTGTTGACTCATGTGTTCGCACCTGGCAAGGCACCCACCCCGAAGCACGCATCGAGATCGATGGGGGTATTGACCGTCCGCCACTTGAATTGTCAGCATCTGCCGATCTCTTCGCCATCGCTCAACAAGTCGCGCAGCAACTTGGTTTATCCGAATTGCGATCCTGCGCGGTCGGTGGTGCCAGCGACGGTAATCTCACCGCGGCCGCCGGCATACCTACCCTCGATGGGCTTGGCGCGGTTGGCGATGGCGCGCACGCTGACCACGAATGGGCTTCATTTTCAGCAATGGCCGAACGGGCCGCACTCACCGCCGGCATCATCTTGGCGGCACTCAACGGAGAGATAAATGACTGACGGTCCACTGATTGTGCAAAGTGACAAAACCCTGCTCCTTGAAGTTGATAGTCCACTGGGGGCCGAATGCCGGCGTGCCATCGCACCATTCGCCGAGCCTGAGCGCGCACCCGAACACATTCACACGTACCGCTTAACTCCACTTGGTCTTTGGAATGCCCGCGCGGCCGGGCATGACGCCGAGCAGGTCGTCGACACCTTGCTCCGCTATTCGAAATATCCAGTGCCGCATGCGCTGCTCGTCGATATCGCCGAGACGATGTCGCGCTATGGCCGGTTGCAGGTCAACAACCACCCGGTGCACGGATTAGTGTTGCAGGCACTAGATGAAGCGGTGCTCGAAGAAGTCCTGCGCAGTAAGAAAGTTGCTCCACTACTCGGTGCCCGCGTTGATCAAACGACGGTAATAGTCCATCCAAGTGAGCGCGGCCACCTAAAGCAGGCACTCATTAAACTCGGATGGCCCGCCGAGGATGTCGCTGGCTACGTGGATGGCGAACGCCACGCCATCGGCCTTATTGCTGATGACTGGCAGCCACGCCCATACCAACAAGAGGCCGCGGAAGGCTTCTGGCACGGCGGATCTGGTGTTGTCGTTCTTCCCTGCGGTGCCGGCACAACGATTGTTGGCGGTTTGGCAATGACACTTGCGCAGGCAACCACACTGATTCTCGTTACCAATACCGTTGCGGCCCGGCAGTGGCGCGATGAGTTACTCAAGCGCACCACGCTTACCGCTGATGAGATAGGTGAGTATTCAGGCGCTAAGAAGGAAATCCGTCCGGTAACAATTGCGACTTACCAGGTGATGACAACCAAACGCCAAGGGATCTACCCGCATCTTGATGTTTTTGATTCGCGCGACTGGGGCCTGATCATCTATGACGAGGTTCACCTGCTACCCGCTCCTATCTTCCGATTTACCGCCGACATCCAATCGCGTCGTCGCCTTGGGTTAACCGCGACCTTGGTGCGCGAGGACGGCCGCGAGAGTGACGTTTTTAGCCTCATCGGCCCAAAGCGCTATGACGCACCCTGGAAAGACATTGAGAATCAAGGCTATATCGCACCTGCTGATTGCGTCGAAGTGCGAGTTACCTTGCCGGACAGTGACCGCATGACATACGCGATGGCCGAGCAAGAAGATAAATATCGCCTAGCGGCTTCAGCTCCCGAAAAGAACCGGCTCGTTGAAGAAATCATCGCCCATCACCCTGACGATCGAATCCTGGTAATTGGGCAATACCTTGATCAACTCGCCGAACTTGGTGAGCACCTTGACGCACCGATAATCACAGGCGCTACGCCCGTTAAAGAGCGTGAACGCCTTTTTGCCGCATTCCGCGAAGGTGAAATTCTACTACTCGTGGTCAGCAAGGTGGCTAACTTCTCGATTGATCTGCCCGAAGCTGCCGTCGCCATCCAAGTAAGTGGCACATTTGGCTCACGACAAGAAGAGGCTCAGCGCCTCGGCAGAATCCTGCGGCCAAAGGCCGACGGGCGCACGGCGCACTTCTACTCAATTGTCACGCGCGACACAGTCGATGCCGACTTTGCCCAGCATCGCCAACGTTTTTTGGCTGAGCAAGGCTACGCATACCGCATCATCGACGCCGACGACATTCACTCGGGTAAGTGGGAAGCCGTATGAGCCAGGTCGCACCCTCGCCCGCCGCTCCCGAACTAAGCGAGAAACTAGCGGCGGCGGTTACCGTGGTGGGCCGATCTTCCCCTCCACGTTCCTTGGTGTCGCCGTCGGATTTCTCGGCTCTTTAGTGTTCCCTGAAATATCAGTGAGAGCCATGGCCGCGACTGGCATCGCCGCCACCGTTATGCTGCGCTTACCTTTTACGTCTGCGCGGTTGGCTATGGTGTTGCTCAGTAGCTCAGGTGCCGCGGTCGCGCCATTTGCCATAATGGGCGCGGTGGTTGGTTTCGGAGTACGGCAAGGCCTCGACAAACGTGACGCCAAAAGAACATCAAAACTAGAGCTGGAGCGAGTATGAAAATCAGTCACCTCACCATCATGGCAACCACGTTAGTTATCGCTGGGGCGGCACTTGCCGCACCCGCCCAGGCAGTAAAACTCGTACCGTCTGACACCGCCTGCTCCTACATCTACAAGAACGGAGAGCCCACCACCATGACTTTCGCCTGCCTATCGGTCGCCAAGTCGCCGCTACCGGCTGGCAAAACAGCAACATTCACCGGCACCTTGAGCTCGAAGGCAATGTCGAATTTGGCCGAATGGACAACCGGCGGCAACACGGTATGTCTTGATCGCTACCCAGCCAAGGCCAATAACAACAGCAGCATGCCGCGCACCCCACTCACGAAAGCATGCTCACCCGTTAAGAAAAACGGCACCTTCACGATCAACGCAGATTTAAGTGTCAAGGGCACCTACTACTACGGTCTGAGCATGGGCCCCTGCACCGGTTCTACCGCCCTCTGCGGTAACGGTGATCCTGGCTTGGTTGGCGTCGAGGGCCCGGACGTCGTGCAATTACAAACTACGTAAAAGGGGCCGCATGAATTTTCAGGCTTTTAGGATGCGTCACGCCTTTGTCAGTTCGGCAGTCGTTTTTGCCGCCGGGGCAATATTTTTAGCCCAGCCTGCCGTAGCCGACGACAGCACCAAATTCGCGTCCATGGCGCCAAGAGTGCAATTCACGGTCTATGAACCCAAATTCACAGCCGGGTTATCACTGAAGAGCGTGGCAATGGGTTCATTCGACCCTCAGGCCGTCGGCACCACCCCGGGGGTCTGCTCCAAGTACCTCACCGCCACCTATCGGACAAAGGCCAAATCATCTCTGGAAATCATCGAGTCAGCCGCATGTGGTGACCCAGGATTCCCGATGCTCGTAGTTGACTCATTTAAGTCAAAGGGGTCGAAAATTAACATCCTCACTACTTGCCCAAATCCGGCAGCGGTGAGCGACACCGATTGCCAAAGTGGCTCAACGGCCTCCCCTGCCGACCTACTGAAAAAGTACGGTGAAGTTTGGATCAACCTACCGAGCACCTCGGTCTCACCAACGACTCAGATTCAGCTAAAAACCGAGGGTCTTACCGTTCACCAGATCAAGAGGATTGTGCGGAGTATCGCGGTTGCTAAGTTTTAGGTAGCAGGGCCAGTTTCGCGTCGACCTCAAAGCTGAAATCCTCAATGGTGCCCATGCCGGGTATTGGTAGATGCACCGTGCCCATGTTCGCACTGCCGACGATCTCGATCTGGCCCATCGGTGCGGTCGCCGATGCAATTGGGGTAATCGTCAAATCGAGTTCAACTTCGATGCTACCCGCGCGCGCAATACCGGTAACCGACCAGATTTCACCCACCGGGCCTTTACCCGAATACACCAGCTCGTGCGCTTTATTTCGAGTGACGATGCTGCGGGCCGCAGACTGCAGCAGGAAGTTCCCGGTCTTGAGTTGATCAAGGGCTAAATTCAAAGTCAAGGTGATCTCATCGGCGGAGACATGAAGCAGACCACTTGCTACCGGGGCTGAAACATCAACACTTACCAAGCCAATTCGCCCACTACGAAGACGCACATCGGCACCGTCAACGGCATTAATCTGCCACTCGCCAACACTCATTTGCCAACCTTGCCACGTTGGCCAAAGTTACTCATCTAAGACTCGATGTACTTTGTGCTGCGCGGCCTGCGCTACCGGCCGCATAACAAGGCGATCAATATTTACATGCGCGGGCAGTGAGGTTACCCAAGTGATTGCTGCCGCAACATCGTCAGCGGTTAACGGCTCCTTCACCCCTTCATAAACTTTGTCCGCTCGGGCTTGATCACCACCGAAACGCTTTACCGAGAACTCATCAGTGCGCACCATCCCGGGGATGATCTCGGTGACTCGAATTTGGCGCCCCGAAAGTTCAA
>WLHM01000128.1 GCA_009702725.1 Actinomycetota bacterium
CACCGCCATTGATAACAATGACGTGATCCACCATCGCTCGCACGCCCTCGGAATCATCCCAAAACTTGGCATCTAGGATCAAAACCTTTGGGGTGCAGTCGGTCGCAATACGCACCCAATCGGTTGGGTGCAACCGGTAGTTGAGTGCCACTCGACACAAACCTGCGGTGCTGATGCCTAAGTCGGTTTCGATATACGTGTTTTGATTTGACTGAAGGTCAAGTACGCGGTCGCCCGTCTCTAGGCCGAGGGCCCGCAGGCCGCGGGCAAGTTGCATGACACGTGAGCCGGTGCGCCCAAAAGTACTCGCGCCCTCGGGACCATCTAGGGCAATTCGGTCGCGGTACCTGCGCATTGATCGTGCTACGAGCCGGCCGACATCCATCTAGTGCCCCTCTATTCCCTGAAATAAATTTAGATCAAGCGCATCTGCGTACATTGCGTCCAATATCCAGCATCCATCGCCGAGTACGGCAACAGGATTTAGATCGAGTTCGAATCCAGTTGGCCACTCGCGGGTGCAGCTAGCCAGCTGGAGCACCATTCGGACGAAAGCCTCGAGGTCACTCGGAGCCGCACCACGCGCACCCGCAAGCATCGGGGCCAGTGCGGTCTCGGCGATCATTTCGCGCACATCACACTCATCAACCGGGAGTAACCGAACCGCCGCATCAGCGACGATCTCGGCAAGGATGCCGCCGATACCGACCGTCAAGACTGGGCCAAGGGCACTTGGGGTAATGCCAACAATGGCCTCAACCCCACCTTGAACGAATCTTTCGACGAGCACCTGGCCCCCGAGTGCCTCCAAACGAGTGAATACTTCAACCGCATTTTGTGCGGTCACCCCCAGCACCACCCCGCCCGCATCACTTTTATGCAGGAGCCCAGGCACTATGGCTTTGCAGACAGCCAACCCACCAACTTGCGAAATGGCGCTAACCGCTTCGGATGCACTGCTGACCAGCACCGACTCTGGAACCGGCAATCCGGCCGCCGCGAGAATTTGCTTTACCTGTTTTTCAGAAGCTCCTACCTCCGGCACCTGCGCTAGGGGACCAGTGGGATTGGCTCGGGTGCGCCGCAGCGAGGTGGCGTGCAAAGCCTGCAATGCCGCTACTGCTCTTTCAGGTGTCGGATAAACGGGCACCCCATTTGCCGCTAGGACCGCAGCACCTTCTGGCGCGAGGGAGGCAGCACCGGTTCGTACCGCCAGTACAGGTAGCCCGGTACGAGTTCGTACAGCGCCGAGGGCGCGAGCAATTCGGGTTACATCCGCACCAACCAAGACCGCGAAACAGGCGACAATCGCATCAACGCCTGGATCGGCGGCCAATCGGTCAACACACTTCTCAAATAGTCCTGGCTCAGCCATTACCGCCGCTGTGACATCAACCGGATTGGTCGCATTGCCGTAACTGGGCACGACCGCACTTAAGTCAGCAATGGTTGTGGCTTCAAGTTCAGCGAGCTGCATTCGGCAAGCCTCGATCGCATCGGCGGCCAAAATTCCGCTGCCTCCTGAGGTGGTAACAATCCCGATCCGCCTTCGGGGCATGCGCGCGCCTGTCGCAAAGAGTGCCCCCGCGTCAAGCAATGCGTCAATATCAGCAACCCGCGCGATGCCCGCCTGCCGAAGCGCCGAATCAACCACTTTGTCCGCAGACGCAAGTGCGCCGGTATGTGAGGCTGCGGCCTTCGCTCCAGCCTCACTGCGCCCTGCCTTGACTACTGCTATTGGTTTCATAGCAGCAGCACTAGCTAGTGCGCTTATGTCACTTAGTGACTCGATGTACATAAGCACGGCATCGACCGAAGGGTCGTCAACTAATTGCGCTGCAACATCAACAGCGGTGATATCAGCCTCGTTGCCGGTTGTAACCGCAATACCAATTGGCACACCACGTTCGAGCCCCAACGAGAGCGCACCGAAACCTAGCGCGCCTGATTGGCTAACCAGCGCAATATTGCCAGCGGGGATTGGAGTAGCAGTAGAGGAGAATACGGGGCTGAAGGTGGCAAATACCCGGGCCGGGCCGCCAACCGCACCGATGCAGTTGGGGCCGACAAGTCGCATGCCGTGCGCGCGCGCAACTCGCACCAATTCCGCTTGCGCCTTTGCGCCGTCAGCACCGGTCTCGGCGAATCCCGATGTCATCACAATGCATACTGAAGTGCCTACTTGGGCACAATCGGTGACAGCCGCGAGTACAGCTGAGGCCGGCACCATAACGAGAGCTAAGTCCACCGACCGTCCGATTTCGGCCATACTCCTGAAGGCCGGCAGCCCCATTACCTGACCACCTTTGCGATTCACCGGGGCGATGAAGCCCGGGTACTCGTACTTCTGCAAGTACTCGATGGGTAGGCGACCCATCGCGCCGGGTCTATCAGTGGCACCAATTACCGCGATCGATTCAGCCGCCCAGATGGCTTGCAGGCTGTTCACGGGAGGATCGCGATCCCCTCTATTTCAAGTAACGCCGCGTCGTCATATAGCCGGGTAACTCCGATCAAGGTCATAGCTGGGTAATCACGACCAATGAGCCGCTGCCAGATCTGCCCGATTTCTTTGGCATGCCCGCGATAGTCGACCGGATCAACCGAATAGATGGTCAGCTTCGCCAACTGCGATGGGGTGCCGCCGGCCGCCTCAAGGGCTACCAGCAAATTTGTCAGAACCTGTTCGAATTGCTCGACAATGGTTTCGCCAACAATCACGCCGTCGATATTCGAAGCTGTCTGCCCAGCAAGCAATACCAAAGTGGTGCCCTCAGCAAGCACAGCATGGGTAAAACCGATGGGTGGGGCGAGTTCGGGCGGGTTGATCCTTCGCACTGTCATTACTGCACCCTTCTGCCATCGATCACTACACTCAACCACTGCCTTAGGGCAGTTTCTCGCCCGGTGGACCGAACAGGAGAGTGCAATGGAGATCCCACCAAGCCTCCTCGATCAGTTCACCGACCCGGGCATAACGCGTATCCTTGTCGCTCGACAATAATACGACACATGAGCACCCCCCGTCCTGTTCTTGCTGCCGCCCGCCGGACTCCATTTGGGCGGTATCGCGGTGGCCTGTCCGGCATCCGCACCGATGACCTCCTGGGTCAAACGATCGCGGCCCTTATCGCCGGCACCCCTGAACTGGACCCAACTCAAATCGATGACGTAATCATGGGCGACTCCAACGGGGCCGGCGAAGACAACCGCAATGTCGCCCGGATGTCCGCCCTACTTGCTGGCCTACCACTGACCGTGCCCGGAGTCACCGTCAATCGTCTCTGCGGCTCCGGTGCCGAAGCCATCGTCCAAGCGGCCCGGGCCGTTCGCGCCGGTGACATGGACCTAGTCCTTGCTGGAGGCGTTGAAAGTATGAGCCGGGCACCTTATGTATTACCAAAATCAGATAAGCCACTTGATCCAGCAATGCGACTCGAACAAACTACCGTTGGCTGGCGCCTAATCAATCCGGCTTTCCCCGCCCATTGGACCGACAGCCTTGGAGCCTGCGCGCAGCGCAGCGCTACCGCGCGGGGCATTAGTCGCGCTGAGCAAGATGATTGGGCGGCGCGTTCACATGAACTTGCTAGCGCAGCTTGGGCCAAGGGCTACCACGATGGCTTCGCCTTCGCGGTTGACGGCGTCAGCATTGACGAGTCCATTCGAGCCGACTGCACCGCCGAGACTCTCGCACGCTTAAAGCCGGCATTCACCACCGACGGCACCGTGACGGCGGGTAACTCATCCCCTATTAATGATGGCGCCGTCGGCACCTTGATTACTTCCGAAGAAAAGGCACTCGAACTTGGGCTGGCTCCAATAGGTGCGATCTTGGGTTCTGCGGTAGTTGCCACCGAGCCGGATGATTTTGCGAGCGCACCGGTGCCCGCAATACACAAGTTGCTTCAGCGAACCGGGCACTCATTCGCCGATATCAACCTTTTTGAAATAAATGAAGCTTTCGCGGCCATGGTGCTGACCGTGCTGCACGATGCACCCGAAATCAATCTGGCAAAAGTGAACCCAAATGGCGGCGCCATCGCCATCGGCCATCCGGTTGGGGCCTCCGCAGCGCGCGTAGTTGTCGATACCTGCCGTGAACTTCAGCGGCGCGGGGGCGGTTTGGGCATTGCGACGGCATGTATCGGGGTTGGGCTCGGCATCGCAGTACTAGTGGAGGTTTGATGATCAAGCTCACTGAGTTCACCGATGTCACCTACGAAGTCATAGAAGGCACAGCTGTCATAACTATCAACAGGCCAGATCGTTATCACGCCCTCCGCGGGCGCACCGTTGATGAACTCATCTACGCCTTTCGCTACGCCTGGGTCGACAAAGCCGTCGGCGCCATTATTTTAACCGGTGCCGGCTCGAAGGCTTTCTGCAGTGGAGGCGACCAAAAGGAACGCGCAGCGACCGGCGGCTACGGCGAAACCGAAATGGGGATGTTCGAAATCGATCGACTGCACCGGCTAATCCGTGAGGTACCCAAGCCGGTAATAGCAGCCGTCAATGGGTTTGCAATCGGTGGTGGCCATGTCCTGCATGTGCTCTGCGACGTGTCGTTAGCCGCAAGTACCGCGAAATTCGGCCAAGTGGGCCCACGTGTCGGTAGTTTCGATGCCGGCTTCGGCACCGCCTATCTGGCCCGCGTGGTAGGCGAAAAACGCGCCCGCGAGATCTGGTTTTTCTGCGACCAATATGACGCCACCACCGCCGAGAGATGGGGCTTGGTCAACCGAGTTGTCGAGCCAGATGAGCTAATGCCGCTCGCGCTTTCCTGGGGCCGCAAGGTGCTGGACCTAGCCCCCACCGCGATCAAGACTCTTAAGCACAGTTTCAATGCGGACACTGACCACCTCGTCGGACTCCAGTCGCTCGCATTTGACGTGCTCGATCTGTTTATCGATACCGATGAAGCCAAGGCGGGTGGAGCCGCCTTCAATGAGAAGCGGCCCCCGGATTTCACGCCCTACCGCTGAAATCAAC
>WLHM01000129.1 GCA_009702725.1 Actinomycetota bacterium
CACATCTGACGCACCATTGCTCATTGCGTACACCTCGAGGGATTGCGGAGTGACGCGGGCCCCCGCAACTACGTCGACCATAAACTCCACCCCCGGATCGATCACTATCAGCGGTGCGCTTACCTGCTCTTGGTTTGCTGGGTTCAGGGGTGCCATTTTCCGATAAAGATCAGGATCTAGTTCCTTGCCTTCCGTATCAAGTAACGTGATGCCAAGTAGGCCGTTGTTTTTTATATCCCATGAACTAAAAGCCAGCAAAGTGCCAGTGTCCTTCCCGCGGCATACCGGGCATGGTTGAACGGCCAAGATCTCGTCAATTGAAGTAAGTGAGATGGCTGCGTTCGTCGCGGTACTCCAGGTGTAGGTCGGGCTATCTGGATTGGTGGCGGATGTGTAGACGAATGAATCGGTATTTGTATCGACCGTCAGGGCCAGGGCGCGTAACGGAAAGTTGTTGTCATAGACGGCGATATCGAAAAGGCCGTTGCCGCGGTCAAGTACGGCGTAAGGCGTGATGCCATGCCCGCCTATTTGGCCCATGATGCTCAGTAAGAAAGGTACCTGACCACTGGGCAGGGTCTTGATGAGAGTTTGCACTACTTCGGTGGGGGATTGCCCGGCGTATATATCCGTCAAGAAATTGTTGTTGAAATATTGGGTGCCGTAAAGCCGAGTAATCGTTTGGACAGCGGGGTTACCCATCTGGTTGTTTGCGTTGATACCCAAACCGGATGCTCCGACTTGGTTCGCCGGCAGTTGGCCGTTATAAAGAGCCGCGGCCGCTGCCGCGATGCCGAAGCAGTGCCCGCCAGCGCCAGCACTCTCGATCATCTGGGCGAGGAGCTCGGCGCCGAGTATCAGTTTGCACTCACCGGTCTTCGGATCAATTTTCTTCGCATCTTGACAAACTCCGTCACCTAGAGTGCGGCGCAGTGACAGGGAGTTAAGCGGTGCCGGGCCTTCATAATTGCCTTTTTGGTAATTCTCCAGTGTTAGACGCTCGGGGAGCCCGTAAACGACTTGATTTTGAGCGAAACTGTCAGCCGAACCCCAGTTCGGGATCGGGAAGCCATGCGGGTACGGCCGAAAACCTGAGTCGGCAACCAGGGTTCCTTGTGGCTCACCAACACCAGCCGAGCCGAAAAGATCTTGGTAGGCGGACGGGCCGATGAGCCAGCCACCGGGTGCGTTGCCACCACTTGCTATGTCAGGGGCGGGTGCCCCGTTGGCGGGTACGCCCACCCCGGTTAGGGCCAATACGGCAACGGTAACCACGGAAAGGATGCGAGTGACGGGTTTCATCCTGTAAACCTATGCCACTTGCAACCTGCTGACTAGGGGGTTATCCCCATTAATATCTCTACAACTTGAACTGTTGCGCCGCGTTTGGGTCACCATTTGGGTCGCGCAACATTGAGGCACCAATACGCACCTCGCTGAGCTTTGCTCCTTTAGGTAGGCCGGGTAGGCACAGATCGTGCATGTTGTCATCCATAGACGTTTTCGAGTGATCAGCCAGATCACCAACGGCCAGCGGCTTCACGATGATCGTTTTGCCATCGGGCAGGGTGAAAACCGCACTATAAGAATCGACGACCGCGGCACCAACTTCGTCACCATTTGGATAAGCGGTCATGCCGTTTGACCATACGACGCGCACGAAATTCTTCCCCACGGTGCAACGGTTTTTGTCACCCTTCAACATCTTCGAGGTAAGCATCCAAGCGTCTGCGATGTAGGGAGCCGCCTCGATTTGGTCTATCGCATGGGTAAGGCCGGCGGGGATTTTCTGCCAGTGGGTACTTGTCATTGCCCGACCTTTTAGCTCACCGGTAATCGTCAAGGTGATTGGCCGCACCCCGGCGGGATCACCGAAGTCACCAACTAGGTCTATAGTTTGGCGCTCATTTTTTTCATCCGGTGGGAAGAGCAGAGCGCAAGCCGGGTTGGCGGTGGTGCCGTCGTCTCTGGTTATTAGGAAGTCGGTTGGTGCAACCGACGCTGGATCAATAAACCAGTTGAAGGTGACCGGCACATTATCGAAACCGCTGCCACCACTTGGGCAAGAGTTACCACCGTTTAAGCCCCATGAGGCGCTGAGGATTTTCGCGGTGCCCCGGCTCAAGTCAGAGTTATTGGTCGCGGCAACCGAAGTTGCAGTCGGTATTAGTAGCAGGCAGGTGGCTAGGGCGAACACAGACTTTCCGAACACTGACTTAACAAACATTGATCCCCCAAGATTAATGACTTAAGCGTTTAGCGCTTAACTCTTACCGAGCATCTTACGGATTGTCATCCGCGGGATAGCGGTGATCTTGGCGACCTTGTTTTCATTCAGAAACCCACCGTGGACGGATTCAGCCACCACCGTTGCGAGCAGGTCACGGGCTGCGCGCTCACGCTTCTTGGAGGCGCGCCAATCCTTGGTGGCTTTCTCTAGAGCTTTACTTGCTTCAGCTTTATTGGTGATTACTACCTTCGCCACGACCTAGTCCGGCAACTGGTCGGCCAAAGGGGCGAGCCACTCGTGCAGCTCCCGCCACTCCAAAGCCTCGTCAATATAGGGAGTGTCGAAGTGCACCCCGCAGGAGCAATCAAGGGTGAACCGGCAAAGCCCCTTTGCGTAATCAGATTCAATGACATGGGCGCTGGTGGGCCAAAGCGCAATCAATGCGGTTGTTCCGGGCTGTTGCCTGGATTGGGCGCCACGTGTAAAGAACGGGAAGTTCACGGTGACTCCTTTCGTCAGGTGATCGGGTGTTCCAGAAAGGAGTATAGGCATAGACAGGAATATTTGTCCAGTACTAGACAGCAAAGGCGCGTCGGAGTTCAAGGAATTAGTCAGGTTGGTGCCTATCGGGCGCTCATAGCCCCCTAGCATCAGGCCATGGCCGCCACTAACTACCGCACCGGACGCGTCGTAGCCCTAGCCTCAACCGCCGCCCTCGGCGGATTCTTATTCGGCTTCGACTCGGCCGTTATCAACGGTGCTTCATCGGCGATCAAGGCCACTTTTGGCCTTAGCTCATTTGCCCTCGGGGTCGTGGTTTCGATCGCCTTGATCGGCTCGGCTGTTGGCGCCTGGTTCGCCGGGTATTTGGCCGAGCGCTTTGGCCGCCGCAAAGTGATGCTGGTGGCCGCGGCCATGTTCATGCTGTCAGCCTTTGGCCAAGCCTTCCCGCTGGGGATTTACGATCTATGCCTTTGGCGCTTAATTGGCGGTGCCGGTATCGGCGTTGCCAGTGTCATGGCACCGATGTATATCGCGGAGATCGCCCCTGCTCAGTTGCGTGGGCGGATGGGTTCACTCCAGCAGTTCGCGATTGTCATCGGCATCTTTGCAACGGGCCTCACTAACTATTTGATTTTGGACGCTGCAGGCGGCGACTCGCTAAATGATTGGCTCTTTGGGATCCCGGCTTGGCGCTGGATGTTCCTAACGATGGTGATCCCGGCTCTCGTCTATGGGTTCTTTGCTTGGCGGCTACCTGAGTCACCTCGGTATCTCGTTGAGGTCGGCAAGTACGACGAAGCCGCGGCGGTACTTTCGCAGATTTATACCGATGACGTTTCAGCCCGCGTAGAAGACATCCGGGTGTCCATGCAAGGAGAGCACAAGCCGCGGATGTCAGATCTTCGCGGCAAGCGCTTTGGCCTGCTGCCATTGGTTTGGATCGGCATAATCTTGAGCTCGTTGCAGCAGTTCGTTGGCATCAACGCCGTGTTCTACTACTCCAACATCATCTGGGAGGCGGTTGGCTTTAGCCAAGATCAGGCGTTCCAGACTTCGCTAATCACCACCGGCGTAAACGTAGCTTTCACCGTAGTTGCCATCATGTTGGTAGACAGGGTCGGCCGCAAGCCACTGTTACTCGTCGGATCATTTGGCATGGTCGCGATGCTTGGCACGCTCACGTATGTTTTTGGCACCGCTCCGATTAACAGTAGCGGCCAGCCGGTACTCGATTCAGGCTCAGGCCTCGTAGCGATGCTGGCATTCAATATCTACGTGGCCTTCTTCGCGGCTACCTGGGGTCCGGTTATTTGGGTACTTCTGGGTGAGATGTTTCCCAACCGCATTCGTGCTGCCGCTTTGGCATTGGCGGCCGCGGCTCAGTGGATTGCAAACTTCTTGGTGTCGACCGCGTTCCCGCCACTTGCCGATATCAGCTTAGGGCTGGCGTACAGCGTCTTCACCGTCTTCGCCCTTCTCTCAATACCATTCGTAATTAGGCATGTGCGCGAGACTAAGGGAGTCGAGCTCGAGGACATGGCAAGCCTCGGCAGGCCGCTTTGAAAGCGGGAGTTGGTAAGTTTCAAGTCTGATGCCCAATAAGGCCCGCGCTTGGATCCCTGCTTATCTAGTACTTGCCGCCATCTGGGGTTGCTCGTTCTACTTCATGAAACTTGGCCTTGAATCCCTGACTCCGGCCGGGGTTGCGTTCGGCCGTATCGTACTTGGACTTTTGACACTGTTGGTTTTCAGCGCTGCCACGAAAACGAAGCTGGCGCCCCGGTCAGTCTGGAAACCACTGTTCTTGACGGCACTGTTGGTCGCGACATTGCCTTGGTTGGCTTTTGCGTTTGGTGAAACCCATATCTCCTCGGCGCTCGCCGGGATCATTAACGGCGCAACTCCGTTAGTAACTTTGATTGCAACCCTGCTCGTTTTCTCCGAGGAGCGCCCGACACCTAGGCGCATGGTTGGCCTTGGTATCGGCTTCATCGGCGTGCTCATCGTTGTCGGCATTTGGCAGGGGCTCGGATCGGGTACCTGGATCGGCATCGCAGCTTGCGTAATCGCTATCACTTGCTACGGATTCTCTTTCCCCTACATGCGGCGTCACTTGACCGGTGGGCCAAATGCCAGCACTTTGTCGCCACTTGCCTTAGCAACCGGTTTACTCATCATGGCTACCATCCAGATCACCCCAATAGCGGTAGTTACCGGATTCACGGTGAGCAGCATCGGCCTACCTACCGTGTTC
>WLHM01000013.1 GCA_009702725.1 Actinomycetota bacterium
CGGAGATCGCAGAGCAGCTCGCCAAATAAGTGTCCATCAGGCGCGGCAGGTTTACCAAACCTGCCGCGCCTGACCTCACACTCCTAGAAACTAGGAAATCCACCATGCCTTCAATTTCCTTTTTCAGTCGCATAAAAAACGACTACACAAGCTACGTCGTATATGTGTGCTTACTTGTTGTCTTCTTGTTCTTCGCAATCACGCAAGCCGACAAAGGCTTCATGACGACAGACAATCTTGCAACTATCCTCAGGCAGACTGCACCAATCGCAGTCATGGCCGTGGGGGCCGTGTTTGTACTTTCCACGGCCGAGATTGACCTGTCTATCGGCTCGACCGTTGCTCTCAGTGCTATGACAACCGCAGTGGTTCTCCGCGATACCAATATCTTCTTTGCGGTTATCGCCGGCTTGGGAGTAGGCGCCCTAATAGGACTAGCAAACGGCCTCATTGTTACTAAATTGCGCTTACCCTCATTCTTGGTAACCCTGGCAATGCTAGAGCTCGTGGCAGGTTTAGCCCGCCAAATAACTGGCCTGAAGTCCGTGCCCGTGCAAAGCGAGCTTTTCGCCGAAATCTTCGGCTCTGGGAGCCTTGGCCCCTTTTCTTCACTCTTCCTATGGACAGCAGCAGTTGTGGCCGTTGGATGGGTCGTCTTTACAAACACCCGCTTTGGCGCCCACGTTAAAGCGGTTGGCGACAATCGCCTTGCGGCTCGTGTGAGTGGCATATCGGTAACAAATACTCGAATCGCGGTGTTTGTAATCAGCGGTATGACTGCCGCTCTCGCTGGAATGCTTTACGTTGGTCGTCTGCAAGGAGCCCGATACACCCTGGGCGAGAATGACTTATTGATCGTCATCGCGGCAGTAGTAATTGGTGGCACAGCGCTGTTTGGCGGAAAAGGCTCAATTATCGGAGCACTGGCTGGATCCCTCACCATCGTGACTCTTAACAACGGTCTAGTGCTAAGCGGACTCGATGTTGCGCAGCAGCGAATGGCGCTCGGCATCATCATTTTGGTCGCCATAGCTTTAACCCTGCGTGAAGGCAAGGAGCGAACTTAATGACAACTTCAGCCATGCCCAGTGCAGCCCTTGAACTAGTAAATGTGAGTAAGTCCTTTGGTGGGGTGCAGGCCCTTAAAGCTATTTCGCTGGAAGTTCACCCTGGGGAAGTTGTCGCACTCGTCGGAGACAACGGCGCAGGAAAATCCACCGCCATAAAGATAATTGCGGGAGTGCTGCGCCCATCCTCAGGATCCATCATCATCCATGGTGACTCAGTTGAAATGCTAAGCCCAGAGCACGCTAAGTCAGTCGGGCTTGAGGTGGTTTATCAAGATCTAGCGTTGGCAAATCGACAGCCCGTTTACATGAATATGTTTCTGGGACGGGAGCAGACAAATAGGTTCGGCCTGCTAGCAAAGAATTCAATGCGCGAGGAGACCAGAGCAATACTTGACTCTCTCGACGTGCAGGTGCCATCCGTGGATGTTTCAATCGAATCATTGTCAGGGGGCCAGCGCCAAGGAGTCGCGATTGGGAGAGCAACGCACTGGTCTCGCGGTATCGTTTTGATGGATGAGCCAACGGCCGCCTTAGGTTTTCAAGAGACCTCGAAAGTTGAGCAAGTAATCGACCGCATGAAATCAGCGGGGAAAGCCATCTTGATCGTAAGCCACAATCTTGAACAAGTATTTCGAATCGCTGACCGAGTCTATGTGCTTCGGCAGGGCACCGTCATCGGCGAACGTAAGATTGCAGACAGCAGCGCCAGAGAAATTGTCGCAATGATTACCGGAGCTGACAAGTGATTGTCCGTGGAATCAGCCGACAAATAAATGAGCAGGCAGTCCTGGATCAAGTGCTATCTGGTGGTCCAATTAGCCGAGCAACGCT
Source organism: Actinomycetota bacterium (assembly GCA_009702725.1). GTDB lineage: Bacteria > Actinomycetota > Actinomycetes > S36-B12 > S36-B12. The sequence goes on from WLHM01000013.1 coordinate 1,902, forward strand.
CGCGCAAGTTCTCGGGCTTTCGAAACCCACCATAAATTCCATCGTCAAAGACCTTCACGGACTTGGAATCGTACGAGTTGAGGGCCAAACTAATGGGCATGTTGGCCGGACTGCCGCCCTGTACTGCGTCAACGATCAGGTCGGCTGCGTTATGGGAATCGACGTTGGTGGAACCAAACTCAATGCCGTCGTAGCCAACTTGCTTGGTGTCGTGCTCGCCGAGGTTTTAGAACCGACAGCAACTGGAAGCGCCAACGAGCTAATCGCACAAATCATACGAATTCGTTTAGATCTGGCGAAGAAAGCCGGGATACCTCCAACTGACATAAGAGTTGTGACGATTGGAATGCCCGGCATCATCGATCCAGAGATGCGCCTCATCACGCATGCCCCAAATCTGCCACTTCAAGAGGCTTCAGATTTTGTCGCTCGCCTCGAATTGGCTTTACCCGGTACTTCAATTCAGGCCTTCAACGATGTAAACCTCGCCGCGATCGGTGAGCGGTGGCGCGGCTTGGGCCAGCGAATGTCAGACTTTGCCTTCCTCTCCATCGGAACCGGTGTTGGATTAGGTCTGGTGATCAATGGCGAACTGTGTGAAGGATTCCGCGGGCAAGCCGGGGAAGTCGGGTGGCTGCCAGTGGGCGGTGACCCATTTGACGAAGCCAATCGCAAACACGGCGCACTTGAGGAGCGGATCTCGGGCCCGGCGATGACACGGCGTCTAAACGACTTAATCTCGCAAGGACTTCAGACGTCACTTACGGTAAACGATGTGCCTACGGACATTTTCGCCGCGGCCGCATTAGGCGATCAAGTCGCAGATCAACTCGTAGACGACGCCGCAAGGAATATCGCCTTGGCGATCGCAGCGATCTGTGCGGTCGTTGGCCCAGAGCTAGTTGTCCTTGGCGGCGGAATCGGATCGAATGAATATCTGGTTGAACGTGTACGGCGATATGTACCGGCTGTAACCCCTCTCTCACTTCGCGTTGAGCCGAGCGCCCTTGGGGCGCGCGCGGCCCTCATGGGGGCCCTATCAGCGGCACTTCGCGAAGGTCGCAGCAAAATGCTCGCGTGGGCAGAGTAAATAGTGGAAGTTCAACGTGCAGATTAGTGAGATGGGGGTGCCGGCATGTTCCTTGACCTTCTTAAGAGGCGAAATCCTGCTCTGATCGGAGATGCCATTGAGCTTCACCAAAGTGGGCTAATCCCAGCCAATTCGTACGTAATTGATCTCGACGCGGTTGAAGCAAACGCACGTTCGATCGCCGCTGAAGCAAAGCGGCTTGGATTAACCACTTTTGCGATGACTAAACAATTTGGGCGAAACCCAGTAGTAACCGCGAAAGTTATTGGGGCCGGCATTGATGCAGTGGTCGCCGTAGATGTCAGCTGCGCGCGTCCGCTTGCAAGACATGGAGTACCGATCGGGCACGTCGGGCATCTTTCCCAAGTGCCTCGCCATGAGTCCTTAGAAGTCGCCAAGATGTCTCCGTGGTTTTGGACAGCATTTAATGACGAGCATGCCCGGTGGGCCGCTGAAGCCGCAAGGCAACTCGGGCGAAACCAAAAGATAATTGCGAGGATTTATGACGAGAAAGATGGCTTCTACCCAGGCCACGAAGGTGGGTACGCGGCTTCGTCAATCCTTAAAATTGCAGACGCAATTGACTCCATGACTGGCGCCTCCTTTGCTGGAATAACTACCTTCCCGGCCCTACTTTTTGACGCGCAAGCCGGCACGGTTGAGCTGACAGAAAATATGCGTACGATCGCCCATGCCGCGAGTCTTCTGCAAAACGCTGGCCGAGCTGACATCGCCGTTAACGCACCCGGCACTACATCAACTCAATCACTTGCGCTGTTAGCTGGCGCAGGGGCAACGCAGGTCGAGCCAGGTCATGCACTCACTGGCACGACCCCTTGGCATGCAGTGAGAGACCTACCTGAACTGCCAGCGATGCTTTATCTTTCTGAAGTCTCACACGAACATGGAAACCGCGGCTACTTCTATGGCGGCGGCCTATATTCCGACCCAGTCTTAGGCCAATACCCACTTCACAAGAAAGCCATAGTTGGGCGAAGCTCAGAGCAAGCGGCCACCCTCGAAGTGGAGATTCCACCAGCCACAGCTATCGATTACTACGGGCAACTAATCCTTGGCGAGAACTCCCAAGTTAGCCCTGGGGACACCGTGGTTCTCGGACACCGAATACAGGCCTTCGTTGCCAGGGCCTTTGTGGTACCAATCGGTGGGGTTGGTACGGGCGCACCATCTGTGCACGGGATCTGGACGGTTGACGGGGTAAAAGCATTTGATGAGCTGCCAACACTGTGACAACTCCTAGCCTCATGCTAAGTGAGATACGAGAACAGCCCGAAGCCTTAAGCCGGACAATTCCGAAGCTGCGCGCGCAAAATTCAAGCGTTAAGAAAGTAGCTCGCGATTGCAAGCGGATTGTCCTCTTCGCGAGAGGTTCATCCGATAACGCTGCGGCCTACGGGCTGTATACGTTTCCTGCCCTCACCGGTCGCCTCGCCACCCTAGGAACCCCATCGATAGCCACCAACTACCGCACCGAGATTGATCTAGCGGGCACCCTTGTCATCGTTATAAGTCAGTCAGGACAAACGCAGGAGATTATCGAAACGGCGCAATGGTCAAAATCACACGGAGCGCGAGTAATCGGAATCACTAATTTCGATGATTCGCCGCTCGCAACCATCGCTGATGAAGTGCTAGTGACTGATGCTGGGCCTGAACGCGCGGTCCCAGCTACTAAGACTTTTCTTACTCAGTTACTCGCAATCGCAAGTATCTGTGCAGCCTTGGGTGACACCGAGGGGATTTGGAAAGTTATCGAACGGCTGCCGCAGATTACAGCCGATTCACTGGGCTATCACAGTGCCTGTAGCCAAATAGGTTCTAAGCTAGCTGAGTTTCCCTCTTGCATCGTGACAAGTCGAGGGTTCGCCACCACAGTGGCCTTAGAAGTAGCACTCAAACTGCAAGAGGCGGCGCTGCTTCCGGCATTGGGTTTGTCGCGAGCAGATCTAGTGCATGGGCCCGCAGCTCTTCTTGGGCCAAACTGCCCAGCACTAATTTTCGCAGCTCCGACAGACCCAAGTACGGCACCGGAATTAGAGAAAATAGCCGAGCGGTGCCGCGTTCAGGAGGCGCAGGTGTTCACCGTTGGCGGGCAAAATCGCGAGATGTGGCCGAGAAGCGCTGATGCCACTCCAGCATGGATCTGCCCATTTCCGTTAGTCGTGCTCGGCCAGCAGATCGCAGAAGCAGTTGCGGTGCAACGCGGCTTTGACCCAGATGCACCCAGGCACCTAACGAAGGTGACACAAACCTAAGGTCAAGTTATAGAAAACAGCCTCATTGCACACAAGCGCTGTTGGCATCCGAACCACAACCCGCAGGCTCTTGGCACCCCCAGCCACCGCATTACCCACGCTTGGGTGAAGGCTCCTTACGCTTAAGCCTTAGCCCGTCAATAAACGTTTTAGTCGCGACAATCAAGAGTAAAGCAGCAAAAATGTATCGAAGAATCTCCGAGGGTAAGTGGAGTGCGATAAAAGCGCCAGCTAGTGCGGATATGGCGCCGGCCGCACCCATGCCTAGCCCTTGCCGAAGATCTCCGACGCCTTTCTTTGTCAGTACTAGGGACGCAACTATTGCTGTCGGAACAATTACAACGAGTGAAGTCCCTTGCGCAACTTGTTGCGAGGCACCCGCGATTATGACCATGAAAGGGATCATGAAAATTCCACCCCCAACACCAAGAAGTCCAGATAAAGAGCCAACCATCAGCCCAAAAATCACCATTGTCACAAACAGCCACAGTGGAGTTAGTACAGAAATTCCAGATGTGGGCTTTGCAGTGACCATGGTCACCGCCGCCGCTACCAGGAACAGGCCAAAACCAATCTTTAGCGGCGCCTCTGAGGCTGAACTTAGGGTTTTGGCCCCAATTCTTGCGCCAATAATCGATCCAGCTGCGAGTGCTACTGCCCAATCCCACCTAACGTCGCCCGATATCACGTATGGGGCGGCACCGAAAAACGCAATCACAATTATCGCGTAAAGAGCCATTGCATGGGATATTTTCTGAGATAGCCCAGCCATAAGCACCATGAGTGGCACCATCACGACTCCACCGCCGATGCCAAGTAGTCCTGACAGCAAACCACCTAGAAATCCGATTGTTATCCATGTGCGCGTAGGTAAAATCCCCCTTCCGCTAGCGCCGATCAGCTGCCTCACCATGCGATGGCCGATCCGTCACTTCGCGGATCGCTTGCTGCATCCCATGTCTTTTCCCCAAGCCAAATCACTTGAGCGTGGCCTACATTGTCCGACGGGGCATCTAATTTATCTACACTCCATCCCTCTTCGGACATTTGCCTTGAGAGTTTCTCTAAGCCCGGCTCAACTGTTAGTGTGAAAATGTCTGGGGTCGGCACTCGGCCTCCAAGGACCCATCGGGGCGCAGAAACGGCGTTCTGTACCGAGTCTTGCGCTAGCAGGCGAATAAGTACCTGAAGTAGTATCTGGGGCTGCGACTTTCCACCCATAGTTCCGAGTAATCCACTGAGTGACCCCGCCTCCGCAACCATGACCGGCATCAAAGTGTGTGGTGGTCGGCGTCCCGGGCCGAGAGTGTTGATCTTGTTGGGCTTCAACGTAAACGATGCGCCGCGATTGTGAAAGATTATTCCCGTTTTCGGATCTAAAAGTCCGGCTCCAAATGGCATTGACAGGCTCTGTATTAGCGTTACCGCATCACCTTCGCTGTCGCGAATGACGATAGCAACGGTGTCGCCACCCCACTTATGCGAATCTTGTTGCTCCGTGCTCGCCATCGATGTTGATAATTTTGCGGCAAACCCGTCGATCCACGCCTCATTGATATCCTGAGTCTGACTACCTACCCATTCACCCCAGTATTCATCCTGGAATCCGGCCGCACTGGCGCTGAGATTTACAAGATCTCCCTGTGACTCAGTACCAGAATGTATATCGAAGTTGATTCTCTCCAGAGCCTTTAGAATGCATAAGAAAATGAAGCCTTGGGTGGTCGGTGGCGACGTATAAACCTGCTTTCCGGCGAAACGGACACTCAATGCGTTTTTCCACTCTGCTTCGTGGCTCATCAAATCCGTTTCATCAATTTGTATGCCAAGGTTCGACATTCCGGATGCAAGGTTGACTGCCACTGACCCCGAATAGAACTCTTTACTGCCCAATTCAGCTAGTTTTGTCAAGGTTTCCCCAAGTGCCCGCTGGACAAGAAGGTCACCTATTTTCAGTGGCGCCCCTTTGCGATCGCCAAAAACGGATCGCATGCCTTCATCCTGCGAAAATTGAGGCCAGCCTTCGGCTAAAAATCGCGCTGTAGCCTCAGACATCCGCACTCCAGACGTTGCGGTTTTAACAGCAGGCGCCAGGAGTTCAGCCCAAGGGAGGCGCCCAGCGGCATTGTGTAGTTCACCTAAACCAGCTACTAGCCCAGGCACAGTTACCGTAAGCGGGCCTGTTTGCGGCATCTGTGCGCACTCTGACCGAACCGCCTTGACATCAGCATTCATAGAAGCGGACCCAACGCTGAGCAGGGAGGTGAAAGACCCATTTTTTCTGTGCAGCAGCGCAACTAAATCGCCACCGAGAGCACAATCCTGAGGGTAAATCACACACAGTACTGCAGCTGCCGCAATAGCGGCATCGGCAGCCGATCCACCTTTCTTCAAAACCCCAACCGCTATCTCAGTCGCATAGCTATGTGGCGTCGCGACCGCGAATCCTTGGGCTTTTGATTCCGACGTACCCACTAGAAATTCACCATCTCCCGAAATCACTTAAGTAGCTTCTTAAGGTTTTCAGCAATAGAAGATGCAGTTGGGATGACGACTCCCTCAAGCACCGCGCTTGCGGGAATTGGAACATCGGGAACTGCATGGCGCCCAAGACGAATACTTGCCCCTACAGAATTTTCCGCGACTGTAGCAACTATTTCTGCTGCTACTCCGAATGATAAATAATCTTCATCTACTACAAGGAGCGCACCGGTTTTCAAGGCGGAAGTTAACACTAAATCCTTGTCCCAAGGCAATATCGTGCGAAGGTCAATAACTTCAATTTCAATACCCTCGCTGGCCAGCAAAGCGGCAGCATCAACCGCTTCTTGAATCATCCACCCTGAGGCAACTACGGTGGCATCCGTCCCAGACCTAACAACAGCAGCTTTCCCGAATGGGATTGACGCAGAATATACATCGCCTGCGTAATTGAGTTCACTCGTTTTTGTCATCAGGAGCCTCTTGTGCTCAAAGAATATAACCGGATCATCAGTTTCAATCGCCATCATCAATAACCCTCGAGCGTCTGCGGGGCAGGAAGGAAATGCCAGCTTCAGTCCTGGAAGGTGAGCAAACAACCCTGATAGAACTTGTGAGTGCTGTGCACCATCACCGATGCAACCGACCGCCGTTTTCAACACCATCGGGACACGAACTCTTCCACCAGACATGTAATGATTCTTCGCCATATGGTTATAAACCTGATCCAGGCAAGTACCGATGAAGTCAACAAACATGACTTCCACCACCGGGCGGAGCCCGGCTTGAGCCATACCGACCGCCATTCCGACGAAAGACTGCTCACTGATTGGGGTATCAATAACCCGCTTTGCACCAAAATCACGTTGCAGGGACCGCGTCGACCCAAATACGCCGCCCATCTTTCCAACATCCTCCCCTAAGACCACAATGCGGGAATCTGCACCCATCGCTTCGCTCAAGACCTGCGCAATAACTTGTGACATATTCAAGTCTTTTTCTTTCATGCTGTGAATACTCCATTCAGGGCTTGCAAAGGATCAGGAAATGGGTTTCGCAGCGCATCTTCTAGCCAGCCACTAATTTCGGCGGTAACCTGCTTTTCGATGCTATCCATTTCCTCCTTACTCATTCCAGCTTCAGACATAGCTTTTTCCGCCAGTAAGATTGGGTCACGATCCGGAAATGAGTCTTTTTCTGCTGATGAGCGGTAATGGTCAATATCCCCCTCATAGTGGCCTCGAAACCGCTCACATTCGGCAACAAGGATTGCAGGCCCACGGCCATTTCGGACATGAGCGAAAGCTTCTTGGGCCACTGATCGAACTTCTTGTACGCGTCTGCCGTCGCATCGCCATCCAGGTATGCCATGTGATTCACCTCGACGATGAATTTCACCGGCCGAGGAACTTGAACGTGCTACTGAAATCGCATAGCCATTGTCTTCAACAATGAATAGCACCGGTATGTCGTACAGAGCAGCCATGTTTAGAGACTCAGCGAATGTGCCATGGTTTGCCGCACCGTCACCGATGATACAAATTGCGATTTCATCTGACTCACGAAGCATCCGCTCGTACGCATAACCCAGAGCTAACGGAGCCGACGCCCCAACAATTCCCGTGCACATGAAGTCATGGTCAGGGTCAAAGAGGTGCATGTGCCCTCCTTTCCCACCGCTTAATCCGCCATCTCTCTCATACAGTTCGGCAAGGAGCACGCAAGGATCTACGCCTGCGACAAGGGCATGCAGATGTGGACGATGAGTGGATATGATCGCGTCTCCTCTACGAACTAGCGGCTCAATACCGACAGCAATTGCCTCGTGTCCGATGGCCAGATGCATCTCTCCGTGAATTGCGCCTGACCGCACGCCGTCCCCGACGATTTCCTCGAACCTTCGGAACTGTAGGAGTCTTCTATAGCTGGATACGTAATCGAGTTCAACTGCTATATCGCTTTCCATTCTCAATGTTCCTCTCCCGATATACGCTGCAGGCCATCCGCGAACACGCTAACGGACGCGACTGTTAGCGCCAAAGCAACCGCCGGAGCAATAATGGGCCAAGGCGACAGGGAAATATATGCGTAGCCATCTGCCATCATGTTGCCCCAACTTGGAGTTGGCGGTTGGACACCAAGACCCAGGAAACTGAGAGCAGCCTCTCCCGGTATCGCGTGAGCAAATGCCACTGCGGCTTGGGCCGCTAATGGCGCCCAAATATTTGGCATCACTTGCGTAGTAGCTATTCGCAGTCCTTTAGCACCGGCCACACGGGAGGCCAGTACGTAATCTTTGTCACGCTCCCTAAGCGTCAAAGTTCTTGATACCCGGGCAAATCCAGGCACCATGACCACGGATATCGCAATCACTGTGCTCTGGTAGCTCGGCCCAAGGCCAGCTGCGATAACTAAGGCGAGCACCATCGTCGGAAAGGCTTGCAGTGAGTCCATAACTCGCATAAGAGTGGTGTTCATCCATCCACCGCGGTAACCCGCTGTTATTCCAATAATGGCTCCAACAACAAGTCCTATCGCTACGGAACCAAGCGCGATGCTCAAAGAGACTCGAGCTCCAAGGAGAAGCCGAGACAACAGGTCGCGGGCCAGCTGGTCGGTCCCAAGAATGTGGTTGGCTGAACCTGGAGGGAGAAGTAACCCATCATCAAAATTCTGCTGCTCTGCGGTGTACGGCAGGAACATCGGAACAAGTGTCACAACAAGAACTAATATGACCAAGAATGCGAACGCAATTCTTTCCGGAATGGTGAGCAAGCGAAGGAAATAGAACTTTCTGCCGCTTGGGATTTTCGTTTCCAACCTATCCCTATTAACTCCCGATGGTGGCTCAATACTCATTTGGTAGCCGCTTCCTTTACCCTCGGGTCAGCCCACGCAGCAAGGATTTCCGCGATAATGTTGGCAAGTAGCACGAGTGCGATGAAAACAACGGCACAGCCTTGAATAACGGGGTAATCGCGATTAAAAAATGAGACGACCATAAGTCTTCCCATTCCGGGCAGCGAGAAAACTGTTTCCACTGCCACTGCGTCCCCGAGTAGAAAAATGAATTCCACTCCCGCCAAAGTAATTAGAGGCGCCGACACCGCCTTCAAAATATGCACATATCGGAGTCTTGCCTGCGAAATTCCTTTCGCCTTCGCATATGTGACAAAAGCCGACGATGAAGTATCGACAATCGCTGACCGGCCAACACGTGCAATGATCCCTGCCGTAGGCAAAGCTAATGCCACTACGGGCAAAGCAAAAGATCGAAAAGATTCGATTGGGTTTTCCCACGGAGCTATATAGCCTGACGACGGAAATAGGGTAAGCGTCAACGAGAAGAATAGGACAAAGCCAAGCCCCCAAACAAAAGCTGGGAGCGATGTAAAAGAGATGCTAACAACACTCAGCAAGGAGTCAATGATGCCGCCCGGCCGCTTCGCGGATTGAAATGCCAGAGGAATCGCAACCAGCAACGCAAGTATAAGGGAGTAAATTCCCAACTGAAGAGTAATGGGCAGGGCAGCAGCCACAAGTGATGTGACCGACTGCCCTGCCCCGAAAGAAGATCCAAGATCACCATGCAGCAGGTTCCACAGCCAATCAAAGTACTGAACAATGATTGATCTATTCAACCCCAATGACTCTCTAAGCGCCTCAAGTTGTTGATCTGTCGCCATGTTCCCCATCAGCCTGCGGGCAGGATCGCCTGGAAGCAATTGAAGGGTCGCAAAGATGACAAATGAAGCGATTAAAAAAACCACTAACGACTGGATAATCCTTCGCAAAACAAATTTGAACATAATTACTGAGCTAACCAGACCTCTCGTAAATTCATCAAGCCACTCGCTGGTGGGGTCAAACCCTCATACCCCTTTACCCAAGCTCGATTGTTCACCGGCTGGTATACGGCCGCGTAGTATGCATCGGCTCTAGCTTGCTGAAGAACCTTCGCGTAAATGGCCTTTCTCTCGACCTGATCGGTCAACGTTTGCGCCTCATCAAGCATCGCATCGATCTCAGCCGATCCTGCGCCCGTGCCGCTCAATCCACCCTTAGTTGAGAAGAAACCATTGAGCAAACCACTCGGGTCACTGCGCGTGAGCCCCAAAATATCTTCAATCTGGGCCTGGAACGTACCGGCAAAGTAGTTATCTAGCAGTTGACCCCAGTCCATCTTCACTATGTCAGCATTCATTC
>WLHM01000130.1 GCA_009702725.1 Actinomycetota bacterium
AGCCGTCAAGTGTGACGGCGGTCACCCCGGATTCGGCAAGTTGGGCCCGCACCCCCGCACCCACGTCAATGCATGCCACCGCCAATTCCGGCTCGACCCCCAAAAATTTTGGGCATGCCGCAGCAGCTACGGGCTCCGAAAGTGCAGCAGTAAGTTCAAAAACCCGTTGCGGTGGCACCGGGTAGCAGTTTGCGCAGATCGATGGCCCAATTACCGCATGTACCTGATCTGCCCCCAGTTCATGCATTTGCGCCAGGGCAGCCGGCACCACTCCCGCTGCCAAGCCGCGCCAACCACAGTGCACTGCGCCAATGACTTCATTGGCAACGTCGGCTAGAACGATCGGCACACAATCAGCGGCAAGTGCAACTAGACCCACCCCTCGTGTCTTAGTAACCAGCGCATCAAAGCCGGGTTCCTCGTGCAGCCTTGGCGAGCCCTGATTCACCACCACAACGTTGGCACCATGCACGCCCTGCATCAGCACCAGATCAGTCGCGGTTAGGCCAATGCTCGCCGCAGCAACTTGCCGATTGCGCTGCACCCTGCCGGGCTCATCCCCGACATAGTCGGCCAGATTGAGTTCATCAAAGGGAGGCAAACTGTGGCCGCCAAAACGACCGGTGGCCGCCCAGATTACTGAGCGGCCACCGGGTGCCATCGAACCGAAGCGGCCCGTGACAGTTTTCATTTAGCCTGCCTATTTCAGGAAGTCAGGTACATCAAGGCCGTCATCGGCATCGTCGAAGATGACGGTACGAGGCTGCTGAACTGGTCGAGCCGGTGGCGAAGTAACGACCGGCACCTCACCGGTGACCGCCGGAATCGAGCCGGTGTCCTCGAGGCGTCGGGCCGAAGTAGTTGCCGAAACACCTTTTCGGGCTGGCGGTTCTCCACCGTCAAAACCTGCAGCGATTACGGTAACGCGCACCTCATCGCCAAGAGTGTCGTCAATGACGGCGCCAAAAATGATGTTGGCATCTGGATGCGCTGCATCACTAACCAAGCGGGCCGCCTCATTGATCTCAAATAGCCCTAGGTCACTGCCGCCAGAAATTGAAAGCAGAACTCCGTGCGCCCCGTCAATCCCGGCTTCAAGTAATGGGCTGGAGATGGCCTTTTCGGCGGCTTCGACCGCGCGATCTTCACCGCGCGCGGAGCCAATCCCCATGAGGGCAGATCCGGCTCCATGCATGACGCTCTTCACATCGGCAAAGTCGAGGTTGATCAAGCCAGGGGTAGTGATTAGGTCCGTAATGCCTGATACCCCTTGAAGCAATACATGATCTGCTTGCCGGAACGCGTCAATCACGCTGATGTTGCGATCAGATAATGAAAGCAGGCGGTCGTTCGGAATCACTATCAAGGTATCTACCTCAGCGCGCAGGCTCTCAATACCCGTTTCAGCCTGAGCCTGGCGGCGCCGACCTTCAAATCCAAATGGGCGTGTCACCACGCCAATGGTCAGCGCGCCAAGGGATCTAGCCACTCGCGCCACCACCGGAGCACCGCCGGTACCAGTACCGCCGCCTTCACCAGCGGTGACAAAGACCATGTCAGAGCCCTTTAGTACTTCTTCGATCTCTTGGATGTGATCCTCGGCGGCCTTCATCCCGACCTCAGGATTAGCCCCTGCACCAAGGCCGCGGGTCAGTTCTCGGCCAATATCTAATTTGACATCTGCATCGCTCATCAACAGCGCCTGCGCGTCAGTATTGATCGCGATGAACTCAACGCCTTTGAGACCAACTTCGATCATCCGGTTGACCGCGTTCACCCCGCCGCCGCCAATACCCACAACCTTTATCACTGCCAGATAGTTCTGTGGAGCTGCCACGGCGTATCTTCCCTTCAGTCGTGTCCGAGGCGGTGACCTCGAACGCTGTCTTCCCGTGCCGAGTCTCAACCTCAAGTTCAGGGTGAGTTTTCGGCCTACTTACAACCGGCGGGAGGGTAGACCGTGGGGCGGGTGTTGCGCAAGGTGGGGGGGGTGATTTTTTTTGCCACTCAGCAAAAATCCCCTATAAATCCAAGAAATCTAATCTTATCCGGCCTTTTCTTGCTGGGTGGTTGGCAGCTCAGGGGCTGACACGTCATAGACGCCGGCCCGCCGTTGCAGCAGCGCTGCCAGAACTTGGGCCTTAAGCTCACCCTGCTCGGCACTCCCCCAGCGCACTTTGGCGCCAGACTTTAAATTCAGCTCAACGTCATCACGAGTGCTGGCCGATACGCCCACAACTTTAGCTAGCAGCGGTGCCGGCAAGGACTGCCAAACGGTTACCGCCGCAACTAGCCCAACCCCATCAGCGTCGATGGCTGGCAAATTTTTCGCCAGTGGCTCGGGTGCGTCAAATGCCACACCACTTGAATCAACCCCGCGACCGGTACCGAGTTGGATCGCAATCGCGATACGAGGAACAACCGCCAAAATCACTTCACTAGGCCAGCCCCGGCGAACCTCAACCGAATCCACCCACGGCAATAACATGATGCGGGATGTTGACCCATCGGCGTCAAGCTGAGCCATTGGCACCCCGAGGGGCACCGCGGCACTTGTAAGCACCTTAGCCGCTGGGCTCCCGGTGACCCCAATTACTCGAACATCACGAACGACAAAAACCGATGAAAACCAAAACAGCCAAAAAACTGCTGAAACAAGCACCGCCAACAACACAATAACAAGGCCGCGATAGCGCCGGCGCGGTTTAGTTGCACGAGCCTGCGGATCAAGTGGGATTACCGGAGCGCTCATCCCCGCTCCCGCAAGATATCCAAGATCTCCAACCCGATCATCCCGATATCACCGGCTCCCAAAGTCATGATTACATCACCTGAGGTAGCGCGTGCGGCCAACTGGCCGGCCACCGCGGACCACGAAGGTTCGAAGACCACATGCGTTGGTTCGAGCGGCACCTGCGCCGCCATCGTCTGACCGCTAACCCCAGGAATTGGGGTCTCGCCCGGTGCGAAGATTTCAAGTACGACCACCTCGTCTGCCAAGCCGAGGGCTGCACCAAACTCCTGCAAATACATTGCGGTGCGGTAGTAGTGGTGGGCTTGAAATGCCACAATCAGCCGGCCCGCCCCAGCGACGTCGCGAGCGGCGGTCAAGGTAGCCGCAATCTCGGTTGGGTGATGGGCATAATCATCGAAAACTCTGACACCACCAACTTCACCTTTGAAATCAAATCGGCGTCGGGTGCCACTAAAACCGCCTAGACCCATCTGTACGGATTCGCGGTCAAATCCCAAACCAACCGCTGTGGCGAAGGCGGCCGTTGCATTGAGGGCATTGTGTCGCCCCGGTACCTGCAATTGAATTTGGCCGATGACTTCGCCGGCGAGTTCGATATTGAAGTGCCATCCGCGGCCCACAAGAGCGGCGCCGGTAACTCGGTAGTCGGCGTCGGGTGACTCGCCATAGGTGCGAACATCAACACCCATGGCACGAACCTGGTCTACTAACCGGGCCCCTCCCTCGTCATCGACACAAACCACAATGAATCCGGATCGAGTGCTCACCTGCAAAGCGAAATCAACGAAAGCTTGCTCAATCGCCTCAAAGTTCCCCCAGTAGTTCAGGTGGTCTGCCTCAACGTTGGTGACAATCGCCGCTGTAGGGCCGAGTTTCAGGAAGGTACCGTCACTCTCATCGGCCTCGACGACAAAAATGTCGCCACTGCCGAGGTGTGCATTAGAGCCCGACTCGTTTAATTCACTGCCAATAGCAAATGAAGGATCTGCGCCGCAGTGCTGCAGCGCTACAGTGAGCATCGAAGTAGTCGTGGTTTTACCGTGTGCACCTGACACCGCAACTGTCCGGCTCCCTCGCATTACATATGCGAGTGCATCGGCTCGAGTCAGGACGCGAAGCCCATTGGATTCAGCGGCTGACCGCTCCGGATTCTCGGGAGGGATCGCTGTCGAGTAAACCAATGTGTCGATGCCGGCGACTAACTTCGCATCGTGACCAACGTGAGTTCGAACCCCAATCGCTTGCAAGGCTTGCAGGCGACGCGAGTCCTTGGCATCACTCCCCGAAACTTGCATACCTTGAGCAACCATGATGCGCGCAATACCTGACATGCCAGCACCTCCGATGCCAACAATGTGTACCCTGCCAAGGCCGGCAACTGCCTCCGGTGTCGTCATCCTTGACCTCCTCTACTTACCTGCGCGACTTGGGAAATTACTTCGGCGAATTGCCGCCCCGCCACGCGGTTGCCCAACCCTCTCGCTGCCGCACCCATACCCCGTAATCTGCCCGAGTCGTGCATGAGCGGTGGCACCATCGCAATCAGCCACCCCGCCGTGCAATCCGCATCGGAAACCAAGAGCCCACCGCCTGCCTCAACAATTGGCAAGGCATTAAGCCGCTGTTCACCATTGCCTATAGGGAGCGGAACATAAATTGCTGGCATACCGACCGCGGTCAGTTCAGCGCAGGTCATCGCACCCGCGCGAGCCACTGCAAGGTCAGCAGCCGCGTAGGCTAGATCCATCCGAGTGATATATGGAATTGGCACGTATCCCGGTGAGGCCTCCGGAGATATGTTCCGCGAGCCATAGGCGTGAAGCACCTGGATACCAGCGGCTAACAGATGCGGAAGAGCTCCGGCAACTGCCTCATTTAAGCGCTGCGCGCCCTGCGAGCCGCCAAAAACCAAAAGTACCGGTTGGTCGAAGCGCAAACCGAAATTTGCCAACGCGTCTGACTTTGATTCGGCAAGTTGCAATCCGGCTATCTCGGGTCGTAAAGGCAGCCCCATGACTTTTGCAGCCGGCAACGAACCTGGAACACAGGCATAAACCAGCGAGGTGAACCGCGCGGCGACCCGATTGGCTAGTCCAGCCCGGGCATTTGCTTCATGAATCACCACCGGGATTCGAAGCTCGCGGGCCGCAAGATATGTGGGAAGTGCTACGTAACCACCGAATCCAACCACGACATCGGCTTTCAACTCCCGCAAATAG
>WLHM01000131.1 GCA_009702725.1 Actinomycetota bacterium
GCGTGGGTGCGGTACGGTCAAGATGTCGTCTGAATAAATCAGTGCGCCGAAGGTGATTAAATCAATGTCCAAGGTGCGCGCACCCCAACGAACTTCGCGGGTGCGATGCCAAGAATTTTCAATCTCGTGAGCTGCAGCAAGCAATTCATGAGCGGAGAGGGATGTGTCGAGACTTAATATCGCGTTGAAATAGACCGGCTGCTCTGGGCCACCTACCGGATCAGTCTCATAAAGACTCGATATCGAATTAATATCAATGGCCGGATCCTGATCGAGTGCATCAATTGCGCCCTGCAGTGCCGCCCAGCGGTCGTCAAGGTTCGCGCCAAGGGCCAGAACGGCAGTTGTCGTTTTCATGGGTGCACTATGCGCAGTGCCACATCGGCAAAAGGCACAGCTATCGGCGCCTGCGGTTTGTGGACCGTGACTTCAACCCTTGATACCCCCGACAAAGAGAGGACAGCTGCGGCAATGTTCTCGGCAAGTGTTTCAATTAAGTCGACGGGCTCACCGATGATGCGCTCGTGAACCATGTCAGCCACCACCGCGTAATTTACGGTATCGGCTAATGCATCACTTTTCGCTGCGTTACTCGAAGCGAGATGCACATTGATATCGACGATGAACTCCTGGCCATCGCGGCGCTCCTGCGGAAACACCCCATGGTGGCCATGGCCACGGATCCCGGTAAGCATGATGATGTCGCTCACTACTGCCTCCCCCGTGCCCATGCTTGCCCAACAAGTACTGCGTCAACCGCGGACTGGACGTTATGCACGCGCACCCCCCAAACTCCGGTCGCTGCTGCAATCGCAGAGATCGCATTGGTTGCCGCATCGCGCTCGGCGAGATCGCGCGGCTCCCCTGTGCTGGCAGCTAACAACGAGCCCAGAAACCTCTTGCGCGATGCACCGATTAAAACAGGGTAACCAAGGTCGACAAGCCCAGCAAGTTGGTTTAGTACCTTCCAGTTGTCGTCAGGATCTTTAGCAAACCCGAGCCCGGGATCAACAATGATGACATCGGGATCTACCCCCGCTTCGGTGGCTGCTACTAAACGATCATGTATCTCACCGATTGCCTCAGCCGATACGTCTACGTAATTGGCCATTGAGTTCATTACGGCGCCGTGACCGCGCCAGTGCATGATCACATACGGGACATCCAATTGCGCTACCGCCGCATACATAGCCTGGTCAGCTAATCCGCCGCTTACATCATTAACAATGCAGGCTCCGGCGATAACACACTCGCGTGCCACTTCAGCCCGCATCGTGTCAATGCTGACATGAACTCCGGCCGCGACAAGTGCCGATACCACCGGTAGCACGCGGTGCAACTCTTCCTGTGCCTCAATTCGAGTGGAACCAGGGCGGGTCGACTCACCACCAACGTCAATTACGTCGGCGCCCTCGCGCTGCATCTTGATGCCGTGAGCGATTGCACTTGTTACCTCAAAATGACTACCACCATCAGAGAACGAATCTGGAGTGACATTAAGGACGCCCATCACAATTGGTCTATCCAATTGTGCAAGGGGTTCGGGAAGACCCGACGGATGACGCGACATCTATCGCTGCGTTCTAACGGCCCATGATGAGTGACATAGCCTCGGCACGGGTGGCCGGAACCATCAATGAGCCGCGCACCGCGCTGGTTATTGTTTTGGCCCCGGGCTTTCGAACCCCACGCATGGCCATACAAAGATGCTCGGCTTCAATAACAACGATCGCACCAAGAGGGTCAAGGATGCTCATTAGGGAGTCAGCTACCTGAGTGGTTAAGCGCTCTTGCACCTGCGGCCTACGGGCGAATACATCGACTAAGCGCGCCAGTTTTGATAACCCGGTGATTGTGCCCGTGCCGTTTGGAATGTAGCCGATATGGGCCACCCCATGAAATGGAAGCAGGTGGTGCTCGCAGGTGCTGTACATCTCAATGTCGCGAACGATTACTAGTTCTTCATGCCCAATGTCGAACGTGGTGGTCAGGACTTCTTCAGCGTTCATTTGAAGCCCGCCGAAAATCTCAGTGTAAGCGCGCGCCACTCGCGCAGGCGTATCACGCAAGCCTTCGCGCTCTGGGTTTTCACCGATTGCAATTAGTAAATCCCGGACGGCGCGCTCGACTCCGGCAGCGTCATAAAGGCGAATCGAATCATCTCCGGTGAGTGTCACCGGGCCGATGTCACTCACTTAACTTCCGTATTCGCTCCATGGGATCCATTTGAGGATGGAGTAGCCACCGGCCCACGCTCATCTGGCCGACGTCTAGTCGATCCCGTCCAGGCCGGGCGTACTTCACGCAGGGTCAGTGAAGCGAAAACCGTCTCGATTTGGGCTTTATCGAGTGTTTCTTTCTCCAAGAGTTCAAGGACAAGTGCATCTAGGACGTCGCGGTTGGTTACCAAAGCCTCATACGCCTCTTGGTGGGCCGCTTCGATAAAGGCGCGGACTTCTTCGTCGATGGCTGCGGCTACTTCCTCTGAATAGTCGCGGGTGTGGCCCATGTCGCGGCCGAGGAATACCTCACCCTGTTCTTTGCCGTAGCGAATCGCACCAAGGCGCTCGGTCATTCCGAATTGCATTACCATCGCCCGAGCCAGCGCTGTTGCTTTCTCGATGTCATTTGAGGCGCCTGTGGTCGGGTTGTGGAAAATAAGCTCTTCCGCCGCACGACCGCCCAGCATGTAGGCGAGTTGATTGAGCATCTCGCTTCTAGTTGTCGAGTACTTCTCTTGGTCTGGTAGCACCATGGTGTAACCCAGTGCACGCCCGCGCGGCAAAATGGTGATCTTGTGCACTGGATCATTTCCCGGCAGCGCTGCCGCAACAAGTGCGTGACCGGCCTCGTGATAGGCCGTGATCTTCTTCTCTTCGTCGTCCATCACCCTAGTGCGCTTTTGTGGCCCTGCGATTACTCGGTCAATGGCCTCATCGAGTGCCAAATCGTCAAGGAACGACTTACCTTCACGAGCGGTGAGTAGTGCGGCCTCGTTCAGTACATTTGCTAGATCAGCGCCGGTGAAACCTGGGGTTCTGCGAGCAACCGCGCGTAGGTCAACATGCTCGGCCATCGGCTTGCCCTTTGCGTGCACCTCGAGAATCGCCTCGCGGCCATTTAGGTCTGGGCGTTCGACCGCAATTTGCCGGTCGAATCGGCCCGGGCGAAGTAACGCTGGGTCCAAGATGTCGGGGCGGTTGGTGGCCGCGATCATGATGACGTTTTGGGTGACGTCAAAGCCGTCCATTTCAACCAACATTTGGTTCAAGGTCTGCTCACGCTCATCGTGACCGCCACCAAGACCCGCACCGCGATGTCGACCGACTGCATCAATTTCATCTACGAAAATAATTGCCGGTGCATTAGCTTTTGCTTGCTCAAATAGATCACGTACCCGGCTCGCGCCAACTCCGACAAACATTTCAACGAAGTCAGATCCTGAGATCGAGAAGAACGGAACTCCGGCTTCACCGGCAACCGCTCGGGCCAACAAAGTCTTGCCGGTGCCGGGCGGGCCATACAACAAGACGCCTTTGGGGATCTTCGCGCCAACAGCCTGGAACTTTGCCGGCTCAGAGAGGAACTCCTTGATCTCCTGGAGTTCTTCAACCGCCTCCTCGGCGCCCGCAACATCAGCGAAAGTTGTCTGCGGCATATCTTTGGTAATTAGCTTCGCCTTGGACTTACCGAACTTCATGATGCCTGATCCACCGCCTTGCATCTGCCCCATGAAGAAGAAGAGCAAGAAGATAATCAATGCGATCGGCAGCAGAGAGACCAGCAACGTCATGAGCAGGCTGTCACTCGGCACAAGAATGTTGTAGCCACCGGCCAATTGCCCAGCGTCGACTTTCTCCTGCAAGAGTTCTTGGAGGTTCACCCCTTGACCGGTCACATATGAGGTGCGGACTTTCGTTCCGTCCTTCAAGGTTAGATCAAGGACCTGGTCGCGGTCAGTGATAACAGCGGTATCGACATTGCCGGCCTTGATATCGCTGACCGCCGCACCGGTATCAACCTGTGCCGGGGCACCTAGCCCGGAAATCAGGCTGGAGCCGAGCAGGACGAGCAGGACAGCCAGCACGATCCAAAAGATCGGCCCACGAACTATGCGCTTGAGATCCACCTCCTGACGGTACTACGACCCCGGCAGGCCCACATCCGCGCGGTTGCCCTTTCCGCGCAGGGCGAACCGTGACCAAGGCAAGTGTCTGGAATCAGCCGCCGTAGACGTGCGGGGCCAAAGTGCCCACGCAGCGCAGATTGCGGTACTTCTGGGCGTAATCCAGCCCGTAGCCCACCACAAATTCATTGGGGATATCGAAGCCCACATAGCGGGCATTGAGTTCGACTTTCATGGCATCGGGCTTGCGCAGCAAAGTGAACACCTCAACCGAGGCGGGCCCACGTGAACTTAGGTTGCGCATCAGCCACGACAATGTTAGGCCAGAATCCAAAACATCTTCGACTAGTAAAACGTTGCGGCCAGCGATATCCGCATCTAAATCTTTAAGGATCCGCACCACGCCACTGCTCTTGGTGCCGGATCCGTACGAAGACACCGCCATCCAGTCCATCTCGGCACTGCGCTTGAGGGATCGCGCCAGGTCTGCCATCACCATCACGGCACCCTTTAATACACCGACAAGTAACAGATCCTTATCGGCGTAATCTGTCTCAATCTGCCCAGCCAGTTCACCTATGCGGCCCTTGATCTGCTCCTCGGTGAGCAACACGTGGGCAAGATCCGCGCCGAGATCTTCTGGCTGCAACTTTTACTCCCGCTGTTGGGTTGAACGAATAACCGTAAGCCTGTCATACGCGCGCAGCGCTTGAACTCCCCCCGGCAAGAATGCCGGCCCCTGCCCGGCCCACTGGGTCACCAAGCGGTCCACGGCGAGCACATGATCACGGCTTAGGTCCCCTGGAACGCCACCAATTTCAATA
>WLHM01000132.1 GCA_009702725.1 Actinomycetota bacterium
CCTTAGCCGAAATCCGCGGCTCGATGGTTAGGTTCTCGACCTGCTGATAGGCCACGATGAATACCAAAGTGGCAAAGCCTTGGATTGGGCTTGCACCGAAGGCGACGGTAATAGGCAAGATGCCACCAATGTACGTGCCGATCGTGGGGATGAATGCCGAAACCAAACCCGTGAACACCCCGAGTGCTAGCCCATTAGGGACTTGAGCGATCAACAGAAAAATCGTTGTTGTCGAACCACAAACCAACGCGAGCACCGACCTGGAGATCATGTAACTCGAAGTCTTTTCTATTGCGACCTCCCACACCGCAAGAATCTCGCGCTGGCGGCGCTGTGAGAACAATGAACAAACTACGGTACGAAATCTCGGCCCATCAACCACTAGGTAGAAGGTGACTAATAGCACTGTCAGAGCGCCGAAGACCACGCCGAGAAAAGTGTTGATAACTCCGATTACTCCATTAGCCAGGAGCGATAAAGCGTCATTCAAGTACTGATCCATCAACACCGATGGCTCAGGCAGGGTAATCGAAAACGACTCGTCAAAAAAACTGCGAATTGCGTCGTAGAGATTAGGGATTTCGGCAATCAGATCGACAACCTGCTGGAAGAACACCAAGCCAAAAACAGCAAAGAACGCAGCAATCGCCCCAAGCCCGACGACGTAGACAAAGAGAGTCGCGAGTCCGCGTTTCCAGCCGCGGGCCGCAAGCTTGTTTACGATCGGTTCAATACAAAAAGCCAAGAAGAAGCAAATGGCCACCGTCACCATTAAGTCGGTGAGTTGCAGTGCGACATACCAGGCCGCAATAGACAAAGTCACGGCAAAAATCGCGTACCAGATCGCCTTTACGTACCAGCGTGGCAAGTGGTTACTGTCGTTGCCATCTTCCATGGGGCTCACCCTATGGGCCCGATTAGATTCCTAGAGCCTTTACCCGCTAACTGGCAACCGGCGAGGCACTTGGTGCCGCCTCACCGTCAACATTTACTACTACTTTCAACGGGGCAAAAGTCTGAATACGGATCGGTTCCGGCATAGGGGTTAAGCCATAAGACTCGAGCGATCCTTGCCCGGCAAGCCGCACCAAATACTGAGCGAACAACAAGGGCAAGGGCTCCGCTGGATTGTCGCAAATCAGCAGGTGCGCGTATCCCACCACCGGCCACCCCACTAAAGGTGCACCATCGACCATCATGATCTTCGATGAAGCGATGTCGAAGTTACCTTCAACAGGGAATCCGCCTGTCGCTGGGCTAGCGAAGAGATTGCCAGTGGCGTCTTTGGTTACCGTGGTGGCACCCGAACCAATTTTGTAAAGTTGCACGTCATCGGTGGTTACGACTGTGTCAACCTCTTGACCATTGGCGTCGGTGCCGTTCACCGGGAGGTTCGCGGTGGCCAAAATATTGTTAAAAGCTACTGAAATTGGAAGTACCGCAATTGAACCCTCTACCGCCATCATCTCTGCGAGTAAATCGGATTGGGTTGCGAACTTTTGGCCCGCTGCGAGAGTGCCTGCCATGCCCTGAGGCCAAGCCTTTGCATCTTGTTGCCCAACCCAGGTGGTCATAGCTTCGACATCACCTTGTGGCGAGTCAACTGACATCAGGGTGATTTCGGGCAGCAGTGTTAGGTCAAAATCCGGATTCTCGGCTAACAGCAGCGGATCCTCCCAGGAGGTGATCTCCCCACTTAGGATCCCCGCGACGATCTCTGGAGTCATCACCAGACCTTCAAGCCCCACCACGTTGTACGCCATGGTCACTGGGTAACCAAACGCTGGTACTACGACAACTGGATCACTCGGGCAATTACTGATTTTGAACTGGTCAATATCGGCCTGCGCAGGTGTCTTATCTACCAAGGCGAGCGGTGCTGGCTCTGCCTCCGGCAATTCAAGCACCGTTTCATCCGGGCAGACCGACCCAAGTGCCACGCCAACCGAATCCATCGAACCGGCGAACCCGCTCGGCACACTAACTTTAACCTCACCGGCACCACACACTACTTGGGCTTCAGCGCGCGCCGCCAGTACGTCAGGTGGCATCGGCGGGGTGCATGCTGCAACTAAAACCACCGCAAATGAGGCGAGGACGATGCCTCGGATTGTCGTGACATTCCGAGGCATCGTCCGCACCTTCACTCTTGTGTATTCCTTCAGAGAATTGCTAGGAGATCTTGTTCACCAAAGTCTTGGCAGTTGCCAGCACCTTACCGGCGACCGGGACGTAACCAAGTGAAGCAGCGCGCGATGGTCCGCACTTCTGCAGGACGTAGTCGAAGAACTGCCGCACACCCAGACCATTCGGGCCCTTGCCGTCAGTACGGACTAACCCGTAGCTAAATATCGCCATCGGATATGCACCCGACACGGCAACCTTGTAATTCAGTGCAACCAAGCCGTCAGACCCAACCGCGGTCTGATTGGCCAAGTTTTTGGCGGCCGATGCAGATGACGGTGCGATGAACTCACCTTTGGCATTTTGGATGCGAGCCGATGGGTAACCCTTGGCATCGCCCAGATCGACGTAGCCAATGGTGCCCTCTTTGGCGAGCACATTCGCCATCACGCCGGAGTTACCCTTGCCGGCGACTGAGTTTGCCGGTGGCTTGCCACCTGGGAATCCGGTGCCCATGTCATCTTGTACCTTAGGAAAGATCGTCGGCGCCCAGGAATTCAAATACTGCAGGAAGTTGTTTGTGGTTCCTGAGGCATCCGAGCGATATGCGATGGTTATCGGCGTTGATGGCAAGGACTTCGCAATACGCGGGTTGTCCTTGGCGATCTCTGCGTTATTCCATGTGGTGATAGCACCACCGAAGATTTTTGCAAGTGTTACCTGCCTGAGCTGGATTGATGATCCCAAGGTGCGGCCGGTGGTCGCGTTCTTAAGGTTGATCGGCACGGTGATCGCGCCGCCGATTGCCGGGATGTACTCCCAACCAAATGTCGGAGCACCTGATGCGTATGCCGAGTCACTCATCGCGTATACAAAGGTGCCCTTTGTGAAGTTACCTTTACCGGTACCCGAGCCCGTCGAAGTGTACGAGACGGTGAAGTTGCTCTGTGAACCATTAAAGTCTGCCGCGCACTGCTGCATGAAGACGTTCGGGAAAGATGCTCCACCGCCTGAGATATTTTCTGCTGCTTGAGCCGGTGCTGCCATTGCGACCGCACCGGCCGCAAGCGCACCACTAGCTAGTATCGCGATTGTGCGACGCATGATGTGCTCCTTATAGTTGAAGTTTACCTTTCGTCTTCACATTAATCAACGAGCATGAACCAATACTGACGAGTTGCTGTCGCATGAAGAACTTTTGGGTGAACAATTCATGTACAGGTAAACGGTGTGTTAACCGAATCTGCCATTTACGTAATCAAGTGTGCGCTGCTCCTGTGGATTACCGAATATTTCCGTGGTGGCACCTTGTTCAACAACATGGCCTGGCGCGCTTTCTTCCGCTAGGAAGAACGCAGTGTAGTCGGAGACGCGGACCGCCTGCTGCATGTTGTGCGTGACGATGATGATTGTGACCTCTTTGGAAAGCTCACGAATCGTCTCTTCGATCTTCAATGTCGAGGCAGGGTCCAGAGCAGAGCACGGCTCATCCATCAGCAGCACATGCGGCTGTACCGCAAGCGCGCGCGCAATAACCAACCGTTGCTGCTGTCCACCGGATAAATCACCCGCTGCATTCCCTAACCGATCCTTCACTTCATTCCAGAGGCCCGCGGCAGTAAGGGTTTGCTCAACAATGTCGTCATGGTTATCGCGCTTCATCCCGGAAAGCTTCAACCCGGAGAGCACATTGCCGCGGATGGTCATACTGGGGAACGGGTTTGGCTTCTGGAATACCATTCCGATCTTCAGGCGGATGTGAACCGGGTCAACATCGGCCTCATAGATATCTTTACCTTCATAGAGCACTGAACCGGCAAGCGCCGCTCCGGGGATGAGTTCATGGAGGCGATTTAAGGTTCGGATGAAAGTTGATTTTCCGCAACCTGAAGGGCCGATGAGTGCGGTGACAGTTTTCTTCGGGAACGAGATATTCACCCCCTCCAAGACCTTGCGGTGCCCGAACCAGACGCTGAGGTCGCGTGTCTCCATCTCGGTCGGACCCTCCTGGCGCAGAGTCGACTGCTCGATACCCTCAGTATCTAGTTCCATAACACCCTCAAACTCAGTAGTGGACATGGTCTTCTCTTCCTATCGGCCGGCACGCCCGCGCCCGAGAACGCGAGCAAGGGTGAACAAAACGGCAACCAAAATGATGAGGACAAGTGCTGATCCCCAAGCCCGCGCAACCGCATCCGGATACGGAAGCGCGACGTTGTTAAAAATGTATGTTGGTACCGAAGAAATCGGCGACCCGAATGGGTTAACCACGGTTTGGTCATTATTCCCGGCCGCCAAGAGCAAGGGTGCGGTCTCGCCAATAACCCGTGCCACCCCCAAGATAACCGCGGTGATAATGCCCGTGCGTGCAGCTGGGATTACCACCCTTAGTACCGTCCTGGCCCTGGTGGAGCCAAGTGCCAAGGCCCCGGTTCGCAGCTCGTCTGGAACCAATTTGAGCACTTCCTCCGCCGTCCTCGCAACGGTCGGCAGCATTAAGATCGCGTACGCCAGCCCGCCGGCGAATGCACTTTGGTTGAAAGCGCCAGTGGCGACGACGATTGTCAGAATGAAAAGCCCGGCCACCACCGATGGGACACCACTCATCGCTTGAACGAAGAAGCGGACATAAGGAACAGCGCGGCCGCGAACCTCGGTTATGTAAACCGCGGTGGCGATTCCGATGGGGACTGAGATTAGCGATGCGATGAAAACAATCAGCAACGTGCCGACCAGCGAATGACCAATACCGCCGTAATCCAAGGGGGTACTCGGGCTGATGTAGACGCTGTTCTGAAAGAGGAACTGCGGGCTGAGCGC
>WLHM01000133.1 GCA_009702725.1 Actinomycetota bacterium
GGAATTTGGATCTGCAAGGGTGGTGAGATCGGAGTCGACCGGAATTTGGTTAATTTGAGTGGCCGGGCGGTTGAGATTCGGGTTGCTTTGCACGCGGGCACCCAATCTGCCACGGTACTCACCAATGACTTGACGGCCGACTACGTTCACGAGAATTCGGCATACGCATCATGACAATTTTGATTAAGTACGGCGGCAATGCCATGACCGACGAAGCCTTGCAGGTGGCATTTGCCCAAGACATCATCGAACTACACGCGGCTGGTTTGCGTCCCGTGGTCGTGCACGGTGGTGGCCCACAAATCAACGCCATGTTGAAGAGACTTGCCATCGATAGTGAGTTCATCGGCGGTTTGCGTAAGACCACACCTGAGATCCTCAATGTGGTACGCATGGTTTTAGTAGGGCAAGTACAGCGTGAACTCGTTGGGTCGATAAATGTGCACGGGCCTCTGGCTGTCGGCCTTTCTGGCGAGGACGCCGGGCTCTTTACCGCGCAGCGGCGCGGTGCCATGGTGGGCGGTGAGTTGGTTGACATCGGGCTGGTTGGCGACGTCATTGAGGTGAGCGAGCAACTGGTGACAAGGCTCCTTGATTACGGATACATCCCAGTCGTATCGACTTTGGCTCGCGGTGTGGATGGTCAGGTTTACAACGTGAATGCCGATACCGCTGCGGCTGCTCTTGCCTCGGCTCTAAATGCCAGCATGATGCTCGTTCTGACCGACGTTGCCGGGTTGTTCGCTAGCTGGCCAACCAGTACCGAAGTTATTTCTGAAATAACTGCGGACGACTTGGAGGCGCTGCTTCCTTCGCTGGAGGCCGGCATGGTTCCCAAGATGGAAGGCTGCCTGAGAGCGGTTCGCGGTGGCGTGCCAACTGCGCGGGTAATAGATGGCCGCAAAATACACGCCGTACGCGATGAAGTTATCGGTAATTCGGGTGGCGGCACGACGGTGGTTGCGTCGTGACCTGGCAGGAGCGTTGGCAAAACGCGTTGATGAATAACTACGGCACCCCACCTGTACTGATTGCTCGGGGGGCTGGTTCGCGGGTTTGGGATGACTCAGGTAAGGACTACATCGACATGATTGCGGGCATCGCGGTCAATGCGGTCGGGCACGCGCACCCAGTAGTTGTTGAGGCCATCAGCAAGCAGCTATCCATCCTCGGCCATACGAGCAACCTATTTGCCACTAATGGCTCTATAGAACTTGCTGAGCGGCTCTTAGCGCTATTGCAGGCACCCTCTGACGCGCGCGTATTTTTCTGCAACTCTGGTGCCGAGGCAAATGAGGCAGCGTTAAAGCTTGGCAGGTTGACAGGGCGCGTACACACGGTTGTCGCTCAAGGAGGTTTCCATGGCCGCACCATGGGTGCACTCTCATGGACCGCGCAGCCTGCCAAGCAGGATCCATTTCGGCCACTGCCGGGCGAGGTATCAGTGGTGCCATTTGGCGATGTGCAAGCTCTCGCCGCTGCGGTGACCGATGCCACCGCAGCAGTCGTGCTTGAGCCGATTCAAGGTGAAGGTGGAGTTTTAGTTCCACCTGATGGATACCTCCGGCAGGCCCGGGAAATATGCGATCGCCATGGGGCACTACTGATGATCGACGAAGTGCAAACCGGTATTGGTCGCACAGGGGAGTGGTTCGCCTTTCAGCGTGAAGGCATCACTCCTGATGTCGTCATGTTGGCCAAGGGACTCGGTGGCGGGTTCCCGATTGGCGCCTGTATCGCATATGGCGGCGCCGCCTCGTTATTTGGTCCCGGATCCCATGGCTCTACTTTCGGGGGCAATCCAATTGCCTGTTCGGCTGCTTTAGCGGTGCTGCAGGTACTAGAAGATGGTGACCTCCTGACCAGGGCAACCGCATTACATGAGGTTTTAGCGACCGGGTTAGTAGCTCGGGGTAGTGGGCTGGTCACCTCGGTGCGCGGCCGAGGTCTACTTATCGCTGCGGTATTAGCGTCCGATTGCGGTGCTGACTTAGAAATTGCGGCACGAGAGCATGGCATTTTGGTGAATTCGGTAGCACCAAATGCAATTCGAATGGCACCGGCATTGACTATTACCGATTCCGATATTTCCGAACTTCTCACCCGGTGGGAACTGGCGACAAGTGAGGTCTGCGGATGAAGATCGTCAAGTCGCCGCAAACAATTCCACAAACGATTCCGCAAACAATGCCGGCGCGTAGAGCGCGTATTGGTGCGATTCTTACCGCCAAACAGGTTGCCTCGCAACATGAACTCGGCGAGTTACTGTTAGCCGAAGGAATTAGCGTGACCCAAACCACCTTGTCGCGCGATCTTGAGGCGATAGGCGCAGTCAAGCAAAACGACGCGTCGGGGAAAGTGCGTTACGTGACCAACGTTGCTGGAGTTGAAATCGGGTCCAATCCAGACTCGGTGGGCAAAATCGTGGCCGAGGTACTCATCGGAGCAGAGTCTGCCCTCAATATTGCGGTTTTACATACTCCGCCGGGCGCCGCGCACTATCTTGCCGGAACCTTGGACAGATCGGGGGCCTCGGACATAGTCGGTACGGTGGCTGGTGACGATACGGTTTTAGTTGTAATGCGCACCACCGAAGCTGCACTCGAATTATGTGCTCGGCTATTGCGTCTAGCGGAGCGATCAGGCACGGCATTACCAACCAGCGCCGAAGGTGGCGCCAGAAAAAGGAGAACATCGTGACGGAGCGCGTAGTACTCGCCTACAGCGGCGGCCTTGACACCTCGGTGGCAATTAGCTGGATAGCCAAGGAGACCGGAGCAGAGGTCATTGCGGTTGCCGTCGACGTTGGTCAAGGTGGCGAGGACCTTGATGTGATCCGGAAGCGGGCCCTGGCTTGCGGTGCCGTTGAAGCCGAAGTCTCAGATGCCAAGGACGAGTTCGCCGATGAGTACTGCCTCCCTGCACTAAAAGCCAATGCGCTGTACATGGATCGGTATCCCTTGGTCAGCGCACTTTCTCGACCGGTGATCGTTAAACATCTCGCGACTGCGGCGAAGAAGCACGGTGCAACAATTTTGGCGCACGGTTGTACTGGTAAGGGCAATGATCAAGTTCGCTTTGAGGTCGGTATTGCCAACCTAATACC
Organism: Actinomycetota bacterium; assembly: GCA_009702725.1. Lineage (GTDB taxonomy): Bacteria > Actinomycetota > Actinomycetes > S36-B12 > S36-B12. The sequence goes on from WLHM01000133.1 coordinate 3,107, forward strand.
TGATATGACATGTATTGCGCCCGTGCGTGATTATGCGATGACTCGCGATAAGGCGATTGAGTTTGCTGAACTAAATAATTTGCCAATAGATCAAAATAAGAAGAACCCCTATTCGATCGATGCAAACGTTTGGGGGCGAGCGATTGAGACCGGGTTCCTCGAAGATATTTGGAATGCGCCTATCGAGGATATTTACGCGTATACCTCGGATCCAACGATCGCCCGTGAGCCTGATGAAGTTCTGATCACCTTCAAAAATGGTGGGCCGGTTGCTATCGATGGCCGTCCGGTATCGATGTTGCAAGCGATCCAGGAGTTGAATAAGCGGGCCGGTGCACAAGGTGTTGGGCGTATAGACATGGTAGAAGACCGTTTAGTGGGCATCAAGAGCCGCGAGGTTTATGAGGCCCCGGGTGCGATGGCTTTGATCGCAGCACATGAGGAACTTGCGAATGTCACCGTCGAACGTGAACTGGCGCGATTTGGCCGGGGAGTCTCACAGCGCTGGACCGAATTGGTCTACGACGGCATGTGGTTCAGCCCATTGAAGCGCGCCCTTGACGTGTTCCTGGATGACCTCAACTCGACGATTTCGGGGGAGGTGCGCATGACTTTGCACGCGGGTCGGGCGGTTGTCACCGGGCGCAGGAGCGACCAGTCGCTCTATGACTTCGACTTAGCCACCTACGACACCGGCGATACCTACGACCAGACCAAGGCGAAGGGATTCATCGACATTTACGGGATGTCGAGTTCTATCGCTGCTCGCCGTGATTTACAGGGGAAGTAGTTAATGACGAGTGATCAGCCAACCCGGCTTTGGGGAGGCAGGTTCAATGGTGGGCCGGCCTATGCCATGGCGGCATTAAGTGCTTCAGTGCACTTTGATTGGCGGCTCGCGCCCTATGACATTGAGCAGACCCGTGCCCATGCGAAAGTTCTTGAGGCTGCGGGCTTGTTAGCCGCAAATGAACTTACCTTGGTTGACAGCGCGTTGACGGAGATTGCCGAAGCCGTTGCAAGCGGGGAGATGGTCCCGGATGCTCGGGATGAGGATGTCCATACCGCGATTGAGCGTGCGTTAATTGAGCGGCTAGGCGATCTAGGTGGAAAATTACGTGCTGGGCGCAGTCGCAATGATCAAGTCGCGACCGACTTTCGAATGTATTTACGCGACCATGCGCGATTCATTGCAATAGCCGTAATTGATCTGATGGATGCATTTGTTGTGCAGGCGACGCAGCATGTTGAAACATTCTCACCAGGGTTCACGCACCTTCAGCATGCGCAACCAGTGTCATTTGGGCACGAGTTAGCAAAACACGTGCACGCGTTGGCTCGCGATCTAGAGCGGTTAAGTGATTGGGATGCAAGGGCTGCGCGATCACCGCTTGGTGCGGGGGCGTTGGCGGGTTCTAGCCTTGGGCTCGACCCTGAAGCTGTTGCTATCGCACTGGGTTTCGATTCGGCACTTGGTAATTCGATTGACGCCGTAAGTGATCGCGATTGGGTTGCCGAGTTTCTTTTCGTAGGTGCGATGCTCGGAGTTCACCTGTCGCGTATTGGCGAAGAAGTTGTTTTGATGACTTCACGTGAGTTTGGATGGGCCAGCCTTGATGATGCATGGTCTACCGGTTCGTCGATCATGCCACAGAAAAAGAATCCAGATGTAGCTGAACTCGCTAGAGGTAAATCGGGCCGACTGATCGGAAACCTCACCGGCTTGCTAGCCACTTTGAAGGGTTTGCCATTCGCCTATAACCGAGATCTTCAAGAAGATAAGGAGCCGGTCTTTGA
>WLHM01000134.1 GCA_009702725.1 Actinomycetota bacterium
ACCGCGAACTTTGAGTCGTAGCCGGTTACGTTCATGCGCCAGTCAGATACCTGCTGTGCGTTGAGGCCAGCTGGGGTATCGAGGATTGCCATGCGGTTACCCATGAGTTCGCAGTGGCCGATGAGTGCGGTCTGCACTGCAGTGACACCTGGGATGTCGATGAGGCCATTGCGGTGTGCCATGACAAGGTCAGGGGCGACAACCATGGTGATCTCTTCGAACATCTCAAAGCTCGAGAAACCTGAACGCTGCGCGGTATCACCGATTACCTCGGCGGGATTGACCGTTACCACCGGGACGCTTCCTGCCACGGCGAGCGTGATCGAGGTTGGTGCGATACCGGCTGCAATTGCTGCCGCATCAACAGTTGGCTCGTCAATGCGAATTACCTTGGATGCGGTGTTGATCAAAGTTGCAACGTTTGTTGCCCCTGGGCCCAGTGTTGCTCCCGTGTAGTTCTCGGTCAATACGCCGGCCACTGAGACGGAAATGTCGAATGAGCCGGGTGCGGGCTTGTCACCAGATGGTGCGGTTGTCACAATCGTGATCTCGCCGGCATTTGCATCAAGGGCGCGGAAGGTGATTGCTGCAGCACCCTTGGCATCAGAAGTTGGCAGGGCTGCAACGGGCAGCGCGGGCGAAGGTGCATCGCCATCACCTGGGTAAGGGATGCGGACGATGTAGGCACGGCCGCCACCATTATTGAAGAACCCGTAGACAGCCTTGGCTAGCGCGAACTCCTCGGTGAACTCACCGAAAGCAGTAACGTACTGCTGCCAGTTGGTAACCATGGTCGGCGCATTTAGGGGGCCCATTGGGGCGAACCCAACGAATCCTGCGATTGCGGTCCCGACCCCTGAAATGGGGGCAGTTGCCGCTGGTACTTCCTCGACGTAAACGCCGGGGGACAAATAAGTGGGCATCGGGTACCTTTCAATCGGTGGGTAAAGTTGGTAATCGTGAGGTAACAGTCGGAATTGTACATATTTTTCTCCGACACTCAACTCGGTATCCCGATATTGATCGAAGAGATGGGTATTATCCGCCGCGGCCACTCGAGCCCAGGCTTGAGCAGGGCTTGCGGTGGGCCCAATAAGTGGGTTCCACGGGAAAATTCACTAGCTATGGGGTGCGAAAAAATTAGCTTTGGCTTATAGTTTGGCCCATGCCAGGCCCACTTGCCGTCCTCGGGACGATGATGGAATGCGATATGGGCGATGCCCCCGGCTTCTTGATCGTGGAGCCGACCGGGGTATTCGCCAATGATTTACCGGTCGGGACGATTTTCGACATCATCCCGTTCGTGAATCTGCCCGGGTTCATCTTGTGCCATTCACCCTTGAACCCAGAGGTAATTATTGAGACGGCCGCCGCGATGGGGGTCCCGATGCCGGCCCCTTGCATACCGATTGTGGTAGATCCGTGGATGCCACCTTCTAATATCCTCATAGACGGCATGCCCGCCCTCACCGAAGGGTCGGTCTGCGAGTGCCTGTGGGCCGGAACAATCGTGCTCAGTGGGCCGTCACCAGCCATGAACGTGGAAGCCGTCTAAGCCGTCTGAGCTTCGAAAACTCCAAGATGGCCGCGGCCATCTTGGAGTAGCGCGCAGCTACGCGCTCATCTTTAAAGCCAGGTCACTCGCCCGCTGGCCAGGCCATAAACGCCACTAACGATTCCCAATTTACCCGTGGAAGTTATACCGGAGATGATGGAACTTCGATTTTCAACCCTACTCGCCTGGTAGGTGGCATTGGTCGCGATTGCATCGTTAGTTGTGTGTCCGGGCGGGAGATTTTCAATGCCGGGGATAATGCGCTCCACGAAAGCGTCAAGATGGGTAGGCGGCAATTCTCCGGTCTTGATGCTGTTCTCCGAAGCGACTACTGCACCGCAATGGGTATGACCAAGAACAACGATCAGCGATACTCCAAGAGCGGCGGCAGCAAACTCCAGACTACCAAGGCCAACGTCTTCGCAGACATTGCCAGCGTTGCGCACTACAAAGAGATTACCTGGCGCGGTATCGAAGATGTTGTCTGGATTCACCCTCGAATCACCACACGACAAGATGGCCGCGAACGGCTTTTGTCCCTTCGCGGGGGTGGACCCCAGCGGCGAATAGTTCTTTGCCACCAAGTTGCCGTTGGCGCTTCGAGTATTCCCGAGCTTCAGGCGCTTCAAGGCCTCGGCCGGTGACACCAGTTCGGCGGCCCCCGCAGCGGTAGCGCCAGCGAAAGGAATTGCGGCCAAAGTGGCGGCTGAAGCGCCTAAAATCATGAATCTACGACGAGACAAATCCATGGTAAACCCTCTCCTCGACTTTGAGTTATCTGCGGACTTAGATCGCGTTACACCAAACTTTTGTCGGACGTTACACGGATCTCATGGTTCTGCAACCTGAACTGCCCTAGGAATCCTTGTGATAAAAAAATTACGGGGCTACCCCCGGAACGTGGGGCAACGGGCACGATTTAAGCCCTCAATATGTGATATTTGGGCGGTGCTCGCCGGTGGGCGAACGAGGTAATGGGCGAAGTCCAAAAGGGAAAGCGAGATCCGAGTCGTGAGATCAACGTTGACTGCTCGACGTATTGCAGGTGTCGTGTGCACGATTGCGCTCCTCGCGGGTGTGGCAGGTGTTGTTGCTCCGGCGGCTCCAGCGGTATCTCCGGTAGCCGAGGCTTTCGAGCCGACCTTGTCGTATTACAAATGCCCGCCTAAGTCGCTGCCTACCGGGGTGCAGTGCGCCAAGCTCACGGTGCCCTTGGATTGGCAGAACCCAAGTGATGGTCGGACGACCACGATTGATGTGCGGGTGAAGCGCTCTAAGGAGGGCAAGGGTGGGTTGACGTTTAACCCGGGTGGTCCGGGTGGGTCGGGGGTTGATGCCTTTCCGAGCGTCTACTCACTGCTCCCCGATGACGTGGTCTCCAAGTTCGATTTCGTGGGATGGGATCCGCGTGGCGTGGGCGGTAGCGGGCTGAAGCTCGCCGGCCCAGCTCAGCCTTTCGTGGGACTGGGTCTAGTACCGGGTGCAACTGGTGGGGCCGAGATTTCCGAGGCCAAGCCGGGTTCACCTGCTGCAAAGGCTGGCCTGGTCAAGGGCGACATCATCACCAAGGTCAGTGATCGCGTTATAAGTGACGCCGCCGATTTGGTCGCGGAAGTCCGCGAGTCTGTGCCGGGCGATTCGGTGGTGGTGGAATTCCTTCGTGGTGGCGCTAGTCGCGAGGTAACCGTCATTGTCGGCTCCGTAGATTCCGGTTGCCAATACGGCACCGTGGCTCCGGCTTATCCACCCGCGACCGGACCGGTGGATTGGCAGGTTTACTGGCAGCAGGCCGCAGATCAGATTGCGGCTATCAACACCGCATGTTTGGCGGCTAACCCTGATTCGGCCCCATACCTGGGCACCTGGCAGGTTATTCGTGACCTCGACGCTTTGCGCGCTGCGCTGGGCTACTCGACGTGGAACTACTGGGGCATGAGCTATGGCACCCGGATCGGGCACGCCTACGCGCGCACCTTCCCCAATAGGTTGCGAGCGGTGGTCATGGATGGCAGCTTGCCGTCGGCCGAGACAACATATGGGCTTGCTACGTCGTTTCCATCGAACTCCTGGGTGTCCCTGCAACTGTTTCCGGCTTTGGCGGCCCCAGCGGCGGCCCGCAAAATGACGGTGATCGAGGAGTATCTAAATGGCAAGGTGGTGGCCTTTCCCGATGGCACCGAGTTGACCCGGTGGGATTGGGCGGAGCAATTTCGGACACTCCTGGGCTCGCAGAGCCAGTACCCGACCGCGGTGGCATTCGTCAACAACCTCTACGCGGGTATCACCGCGGCGACGCCGGCTGAGCGCGCGAAGGGGCTCGAGGTAGCCGCAATGATTTCTGAATCACAGCGGGTGCTCCTTGAGGAGGAAGCGTTGGAAATGGCGGCTGTTTTTGTGTTCGTCAACTGCTCTGACCTGCACGATCGTGTAACACCGTCGGAGCTCGCCGCCGCCTCAGAATCTATCGAGCGAAACTACGGTACGCCTCGGCCCTATTCCATGGGGTTAAATGCTGCGTGCTTTGGGCTCCCCCCGGGTGACTTATCGCCGGCTATCCCCAGTGGCTCCAGCATGATCACGCTGAAGACACCTCCGGTGTTCGTGTTGTCATCCGGTGATACAGCTACCCCTTGGGTGTGGGGGCGCAACCTGGCGAACACCTTCGTCGGGTCAAGCACGATCACCTACGAAAGCACCCAGCATGTCGATTATCTGTTCACCCCATCGGATTGTGTTAACGAAGCGGTGACCGATTACCTGATCACGCTCAAACTGCCACCCCGACATCGCCAATGCACGTATTCACCCGGTGGGCCAATCGCGCTGCGCTAGCGGGCAGGTTCGCCCGAAGCAATGAGTGCCCCACCAACAGGGCTTGGCAAACGTCAATCACCTATATATAGGTGATTATGGGCCATCCCCGATACCTTTTTGCCTTAAATTGGCGAGTCATCGTCCCCAGCCAGGGTAGTAGGCCTTACCGTGCCTAAGTGATCACCCGCCCCATTTCCCTTGCGGCAGCAACACTGCTTCTCATACCGATCATGGCGGCGCCCCCGGCCCAGGCGAGTAGTCAGGAAACTTTCACGACCCCACGTTTAACCTCGTGGACGGTGCCCGACGGCATCACCGAACTCACGGTCACGGCGCTAGGTGGTGGCGGTGGTGGCGGCGGCCATAGCACCGGCGGGGCTGGGTGCGAAGTGGTGTCGACATTCGCGGTGACCCCGGGGCAATCAATTCGGCTCTTCATCGGTGGTGGCGGCGGCACCGGCACCGCCGGTGGCGGAGGGGCCTCTTCCACCGTTGACTTGCCGACCCCCTCGCGCGTCATCGCTGGTGGTGG
>WLHM01000135.1 GCA_009702725.1 Actinomycetota bacterium
AGTACCGCCACCATCCGTGGCCCCTTCAGCGCCATCAAGAGCAATATCAGCCAGACCACAATCACTGCGACCCAAGAAGGCCCGGTCAGCATCAGTGTGCGCGGGTACCCAGTGGGCCAGCCCAATGAAGCGGTGAGCGCAACACGGGACTTGACGGCGGTGGGCGCTCCGACACCTAGTCCGACACCTAGTCCGACACCGACCGCAGATACCCCCACGGCGGTCGCCGCGCCCCCGAGCCAAGCCCCAGCAGCAACGGCCAGCGCGGTCGCCGCCCCGGTGATCCAACAGCGGTCGACGATTGACCTGCCGAAGTACGAGGCGTTGGATGAACCAAAAGTCGTGGTCGGCACCACGGTTGCAGCCGTGGCGGTGATTGCGGTGGTTGGCGTTTCAGCCGGCGCAATGGCCGGTGCCGGTGGTTCCTCGTCAACCGGCGGTGGCGGTTCGCCTTCGAGTAGTGCCATTCGCCGGGCCGAGGCTGCCGATCGTCAAGATGCTGCGCACTATGCCACCGAGCGGGCCAGCACCTCACTGGCCGGTGTTGATGTTTCGTTCGCCGGGGTGGCTGCGGTTGTTGGTGCGCAGGGCATCGGCGATCGATCCAAAACCTGGCGCATGCCGCTCACACCGCATGTTGATCGAAGTACTCGACGTGGCATCTTGGCGCTCGCGCGCTTTTCACCACTCAGTGCCCGGTTCATCGCCGATGGCACGTACCTCCGGGCGATGTTCGGCTCGGCCGCACTGCTGCTACCGATCATTGCGGCTGTCATGGGCGTGCTCGGCGTCTTCGAAGTCAACGGCTTGGCGCTGGCCCCGAGTGTCGTACTGCTCGCAGTCATTACCTTTATTGGCACCCTCGATGCCTTCGCCGGGCTCGCAGCCTTCATTGCATTCACCATCGGTATTGCGGTTTCCGGTGGGATTACCAGCGTCGACAGCGTTCGCACTCTGTTAGGCCTAGCGGTAATCGGCTTTGGCCCCGCACTCATTGCCGGAGCCACCAGGCCATTGCGGCGGGCCGGCCACGAGTTTGATCTTTGGGAGCGGCTCACCGATTTCGTGATCATCCCGCTGCTCGGTGCTTTCACGGTGCAGAGCATGGTCTCGGCGCTCTCCGGTTTATCGGGCTATGAAATGCCGATCACGCAATACGCAGACCTCATCGCCTTGGTCGCCCTACTTGGGTTGCTCTTGCGGGTTAGCCTGGAAGAATTCGCCGCGCGCGCCTACCCAGCACGAATCACCGAGATCGCCCCGGTCGAGATCCCAAAACCCGGGACAATTCAACGCTGCATTGTTTCGATCATCCGCACCGGTGCCTTCATGTTCATCGCCGTTGCGTTCATCGGCAACGTCTGGCAGTTGTGGGTGGGTGCGCTGATTTTTCTCGCCGCCCAGCTATGTGAGGTTTTCGCTTCGAGGATGCCCAATAGCCCAAGGCTCTATCACGCAGTGCCGGTGGGGATCCCAAAGCTGGTACTTGTCTTGCTGGTGTCACTCGGGCTTACCACATTTTTGACTTTGATTCTTGGCGCAAATGCCGATCTCGCTAGATTCTCTTTCGTCTTCTTGATGTTGCCCGGCCTGGCGCTCGCGGCCCTTGGCATGTTCGGGCGCGAACCAGCCGAAGGTGACACCCGCTGGTATCTGCGCCCGAGTATGCGCACCTGGTACCGAGCCGGCGGCATCTTGCTACTCGTCGCCGCTATCTACATCACGCAATTGCTTTAACCACTGGTAAGAATTCACTAACTAGTGAGCCCTTTGAATGCCTCTGCAATCGCGGCTTGGCCAGCGGCTTCGTACTTGTCCGGGTCGAGTACTTGCCCGAGTTGGATACCAACTCCTTGGCGATCGTGGATCTCCGCGCTGACTAGTGTGCCGGCTTCGGTCTCCGAAAACTCCACATCCACTCTGATGGGCAGTTCATCGGTATGCATAAACCAAATCCCAAGGAGGCGGTACTTAAGCAGTTTTCCACCCTTACCGGCCAAGGCATCGGCATCGGAATCCGAATCGGAATCAACCTTGAGCCCAGCGGCTTCCAGGTTGGTGTGAACCAACGCTTTCGCATCATCCAAACTCATGCTCGTCGTAATACTGCCTTCGGCGCAAATTGTCATGGGCAAATCCTAACATTGATTAATGGCAAAACCTGCCGTGTAATAATCGGCTATGGAGCAAACCCGAAGGCAATTTCTGACCGGTGCCTGCGCCCTCGTGGGCACTGGGCTCGGAGCCGCACTACTCGCCGACTCGGCCGATGCGGCCACCGGAATCAAACGCAAAAAGAACGGCCAAGTAGCAGTCACGGTCGCACAAATCCCTGGCTTGCAGCAAGTAGATGGCGTGGTGAACCTCGGCACCGTAAAGGGGATTCCAACAGCAGTGGTGTGCACCGGGCCTTCGACATACATCGCGCTGAACCTGCGCTGCCCCCATGCGGGAGTCACCGTGCGCGACACCGGCAGTGAATGGCTCTGCCCGGCACACGGATCCCAGTTCGAGATAGACGGCGCCTTCATCAGTGGGCCCGCCGGTCGCGCCTTGGCACCGGTGCGCTCTCGATTAAGGAATGGGATCTTGACGGTCGGTTAGGCCGCGATCGGTGACCCAAAGACGTGGCCCCGTTGACATAAGCCATCGGGGCCTGGGTGGCGGAGGCGGGGAGATTTGAACTCCCGATGGGTGTTAAAACCCAAACCGCATTAGCAGTGCGGCGCCATAGACCGGACTAGGCGACGCCTCCACGCTGGCATCTATTGCGCAGCGCGCTAAGAGTATCGGGTGCACCCAACGGGCTCCGCAGGAGTCGGGCACACTTGGGTCTCGTGACAACCACATTGGCGATTGACTGCGGGGGCGGCGGAATCAAGGGCTCGGTCCTTGATGAGTCGGGCACCATGCGGGCCCAACCGATCCGGGTGCAAACCCCCTACCCCTTGTCAACCACCCTCTTTGTGCAGACTTTGGTTGATCTTGCTGCAACCTTGCCCACGGCCGATCGGGCCACGGTCGGCCTGCCGGGGATGATCCGCCACGGGGTGGTGGTCACCACGCCCCACTACGTCACGCGCTCGGGCCCGCGCACCCGGGTAATGCCAGAGCTAGTTTTGGAGTGGGAGGGCTTTGACGCCAAAGCGGCGCTGACCGAAGCGTTCGGGTGCCCCACCATCGTTTTGAATGACGCCGAGGTGCATGGCGCAGGAGTAGTAGCAGGGCAAGGGCTCGAAGTGGTGCTGACATTAGGCACGGGCTTGGGTTCGGCCGTTTATGACGGAGGCCGCCTCGCGCCACACCTTGAGTTGTCACAAGCTCCAGTGCGTTGGGGCTTGTCTTACGACACCTACATCGGTGAGCATGAGCGCCGTCGACTTGGTGATGCACTTTGGTCGCGGCGCATCGGGCGCATGATCGAAGGGCTGCGCCCAGTGTTCATGTGGGATCGGCTCTATCTAGGTGGCGGCAACAGCCGGCACATCACGCCCGTCGTTCTTAATCGCATCGGCGATGACGTTGTGATCGTGCCAAACGCCGCGGCATTAGTTGGTGGCGCACGTGCTTGGATGTTAAAAACTGAATCATGACGATTAACTTGGCGCCCCAAGCACGTAACGTCGATGCTGTTGGTATCGGCATGTATTTACTTGCCGCTTTTTTGTTTGCTCTAAATGGATCTATTTCGAAACTTGCTATGAATGCGGGTCTCGACCCAGCACACCTAACGCAGCTTCGAAACAGTGGCTCCATGGTCGTGCTGGTGATTTTCGTGCTGCTGACTAATCGCGGTGGATTTCGCATTCAGCGCGGTGAGCTCCCGTTTTTGTTGGCGTACGGCGTCATTGCATTTGTGCTTGTGCAATTCCTTTATTTCTTCACGGTGTCGCGGCTCCCACTTGGGCTGGGCACGCTGCTCGCGTTTTTGGCTCCCGTAGTAGTGGCTCTCTGGGTGCGCTTTGGTAAAAAGCAGCCGGTAAGTAACAGGCTTTGGCTCGCCATTGCGCTCACCCTCATCGGGCTAGGGCTCGTCTCGCAAATCTGGTTAGGCCTTCGTTTCGACATCCTCGGCGTGCTCGCCGGCTTCGCCCTCGCCTTGGCTCTCGCGCTCTACTGGCTACTCGGTGAGGCCGGTCAAGAACGACGCGATGGGGTCTCATTAACCATGTGGGGCTTCATTTTCGCTTCGACAACGTGGGCCATCTTGCAACCTTGGTGGAGTTTCCCATTTTCAGTTCTCACTGAAATGTCAGTCCCTGAAACTACAACTTTCCCGGCACTGCCGATCTGGGGCATCATGCTTTGGGGGGTAATTCTCGGTACCGTGATCCCGTTCCTTTTGGTACTTGGGTCACTGCGCCGGATCGGTGCGCAACGGGCCGGTATCGTCGCAACTACCGAGCCGCTTTGGGCTGGCTTAATCGCGATATTCGTACTCGGTGAAATGCTCAACTGGATGCAAGCGCTGGGCGGCTGCGTTGTTATTGCTGGCGTCGTGCTCGCTGAAACCTCACGCCGCATTAGCGCTGAAGAGGAAGCCGGGTCTCTCCCGAGCCCCGTGTAATCGGTTCACACTCCACGACCTTGGTCTGCGGAGTGGGCGGCCCCCAACGCAGATGTTGTGTCATGGGATGATTCTGAAAATAAATTATCAGCTTGCGTATCCTTTTGCACTCTGACCACTTCAAGTTTTGTGAGGCCAACAATGGACATCACCGCTTACGCCACCCCAGCTCCGAAGGCGCCGCTGGCGCCGTTTGTAGTAAGCCGGCGCGAGGTCGGTGCCCACGACATCTTGATTGATATCAAGTTCGCCGGCATCTGCCACTCAGATATCCATCAGGCCCATGCCGATTGGGGCTCAG
>WLHM01000136.1 GCA_009702725.1 Actinomycetota bacterium
ACCAAACCCGGATGTGGCTTGCCTCGCACTGGACTGTGCGCAATGAGTTTGGCTGGTTACCCGGCCAAGAGGAGATGTACCGTCACTTGATCGACGGTTCGCGAGCTGACAACTTATTGGGATGGCAATGGACAGTAGGCGCTGGGACCGGGAAGCCTTACGGCTTTGCCCGTTGGCAGGTGCAAAAGCGAGCATCTGAGTTGTGTACGGGGTGCGCCTTAAAGAAGAGTTGTCCAATTGAGGAATTCCCGCTTGAAGTGGCTTTAGATCACGCTCCTTTTGAACCTTTACTCACGGAAGATCCAGATATCAACGCGACAACGGGGCCAATCGTTGTTGAGCGAAACAGGGCTGCTGAAGTAGTTCTCCTGACGGTGGATTCATTGGGGGATGCAGATCCAGCTCTTGTGGCAAATCCAGATCTACCAGTGGTTTTTGCCTTCAATGAAGAGGCGCTGCGAAGATTACAACTCTCATCTAAGCGAATATATTTCTATCTCGAAACCTTGCAAGATCTTGCTACTCGAAGAGACTTGAATGTTTACCTGGGCAGCCCGTACCAATTTGCGCAAGATAATGCAGTTGCAGTTACCTATGCACCCGTTCCCAGCTTCGCCAAATTTGCGAACTTAGCTGAGGTTCATCCATTCCTCTGGTTGCGTAAACCGCATTCAAAGTCGGTGCGTTCATTTAGTTCCTGGCGAGGTAAGGGCTAGGTAAAACTCCTAAATACCAAGGAATTCACGCAGGTAGCGCGGCGCCGGTGCCCCGTAGGCCAACACCAAGTCGTGAATCTGCCGATCACTCCAATCCGGATGCAGAACCCGCAGATCAGCCACGATTTCACTTACCGCGCGATAGCCAACAAAGTAGGTGGGCAATTGCCCTGCAGTAAGCAGGGCGCGACGCCACTTACCGATGGCCTCCCCCTCCTCTTGGAAGCCGCGGTTCATCATCAGGTCTAGGCCCTCTTGCTCGGTCATTTCGGCGGTATGAACTCGGACATCCAAGATCGCGTTAATCGTCAGGCGTGCCTGCATCTTTAGCTGTTGGAGGCGTAAGGCAAGGGCTGAAGTTTTGTCATCAAAGGGTGCATAACCGTGACTAACTAATAACTCTTCTGAGTAGACAGCCCAGCCTTCGATAAAGACACCGCTGCGAGCAAATGCGCGCACCGGCGTCGTAGCCTCAAAATGGTGCGACTGGGCAAGTTGAAGCACATGGCCTGGCATCGCCTCGTGGATAGTTAGCCCGTGCAACTGCACGGCATTGTATTCACGATAAAAAGAGTCAATACGCTCAATAGTCCAGTCATTTGGGGTCGGTGAGACCGCGACGTAAGTGGCAACCTGTGCGGTCTCAAGTGGCCCGGGGGCATCGCAATACGCCACCGCTACACCTCGATGGATCTCAGGCATTTCGATCACCCGGACATCAAGTTCAGGTATCGATATGAGCTCACGCGCTCGTACGAACTCTGTCGTTCGCACCAACGCCTGCTCGACAATCTCTAGCACCGTCTCATTGGTTACGGGCGCCTCTGCGGCGATACGAGCGAAGGCGCGGTGCACCAGATCAGGTGCTGTTGCCTTCTCGCCCAGGTATTGCGCTGCGTACCCCCGCAGCGCCAAATTGACCTTTTCAAGGTGCGCTTCGGCGGCCTCAAGCAGCATTGTTGGCGAGGTGCCATCATCTAGGCCATGCCACAAAGTCGCCGCATAAAGTCGCTCACCAAGCCGCGGGCTGCGCCGCGCCTCCGGCAGTTGTTCGGTCAACCATTCGCTGAACTCGATCACTGCCGCACAGGCGGTACTCACCAGAGCGGCATCGTCAACTAAGTCCGCTACCTCGGTCTCGATGAGCCGCGCGGTGCCAGCTAGCTGGGTGATCGCAGTTTCAGTGTGAATCTGGGTCATCTCGACCAGTTCAACGCGAGCATCAGCTAAGAATCCGGGGATTGCCGCGAGGCGCGCCTTGATACTTCGCGCCCGCTCCGGCTTCGGGGCGAAATCACGCGATACCAAAAGATGCAATGCGGTGCCTGGATTCCAGGCCATCGGGTTCCAGGTGGCAGCGCGCAATTCACTGACCTCGAACTGGGATTTAGTTAATCGAGAGCGCAGAATTTCAAGATCGATTTGATCAGAAACGGAAAGCTCAAGGTCATCGACGGCATCGAGTTCGGTTAGGTGGTCGGCGATCTGCCGTGCTTGATGTTCACGAGCCTGTGCAGTCATCGCAGGGAGATGATCATCGAACCGGTGATCACCTAGATAAGTCGCGAACACTGGGTCGAATGACAGCAAGTCATCAATGGCTTTAGTCGCTATTACCTTGAACTCGCGCGTCGCGTCATTGAGTTCACTCATTAGCCGTATCCCTACCTGATCTCTCGAGTTCTTGAATCACACTTACCCGGCGGCGAACAGCCCCGCGCAGCGCGCCTTCAGCATCCCACCCGCGCGCGCGTGCCAGCGAAACCAGCGCAAGTAGGTGATCTCCCAATCGCTGCTCATCACTTAAATCTGCGACCAACGCAGTTACCTGTTCATTTTCCAGTGGGGGCAACTGCTCGGCTAATGCTGCACTGCGCGAAATCACTTTTCCCGCAAGCACCAACGCCGGCAACTGCATCGGGATGCCCTCTGTTACTGAGGTTCTGCCCTTTTCCTTGGCTTTTAGCGCATGCCAATTGGCGTCGACCGCATCAGCCGTGGCCTCATCGGCACCCGCAAATACATGAGGATGCCGGGAGATGAGTTTGTTAATGATGCCTTCACACACCGCGTCTATATCCCACGGATCATCAAGGTTTTCTTGAGCGATACGCGCATGAAACACCACCTGAAGCAGTAGATCGCCTAGCTCCTCGCGCACTCCAGCATCGTCACCGGTGTCGATCGCCTCAACCAACTCATACGTTTCCTCAACCAGATACTCAACCAAGGACGCATGGGTTTGGCGGGCATCCCACGGGCAACCATCAGGTGAGCGAAGTTGATCCATGACGGCGACGAGGTCTAGGAATCGCTCTCCCCGGGCACTTGTCATCGTTAGGTAGTCAAGAACTAATTAGCGGGCAGCGAAGAAAGATCACTCGGTACTGGCCCGATAGCCAACTTGGTGGCATCCCATGTACCAAACCGCGGGCTAACTTCGGTGCCGACCACCATGCTGGTTTCAATGACAGCCGCAATCACGGCGTCACTTTGACCTTGAGCATCGGAAGTTGGTGCGAGTGCTTGGCCGATCATTTGCGCCAACACGTTGGTGCGAACAAACGTCTCGATCTGAGAGGGGGCGACATTACGTTGCAGTAATGCATTTTGGACCTCGGCTTCACCACCGGCCTGTTCCAAATATCCCTGCAAAGTGCTGTCAATGGCACCTTGAGTAGCCGTTACGCCCTTCTCGGCGGCCAGTATGGCGACGAGCTCACTTGTCACCAGGCGATTGAGCACTGAGTTGATGAGGGCCGCGTCAGACGTGTTTGGTGATTTCTGCTGCGCGACCAATACTTCTTGAACGTTGCTCGTAAGAGTCTGCTCGGAGATTCGCGTATCACCAACAACCGCTGCGGCACCTGGTGTTGCTGCACCGCAGCCGGTCAAGGTTAGGCCAGCGACCAGCGCGCCCGAGATGACTGCACTGACAAAAACTACGCGGATCCGATCGGTTCTCACTTAATCTCCGAAACTTGAGTTGGACTTGATTGAGTTGGACTGGGCTAAGGCTTTGGTAACACGGTGTTGATCAGTTCTGCCGCCCAGTCAAGAAGGGCGGTGTCACGAACCGGTTGCCCACCCATCAGGGCGGTCATCGGCCGCGGCACCACGATCGTACGGACCGCCCCCCTTACCAATGTTCCTGGGTATAGGCGCTCAAGCCGCATTTGGACCGACTCCGGTAATTCAACCGGGTGGAAGCGCACTTTGGGCCCTTGAACCACCACCTCTGTCAGCCCCACAGCCCGTGCGAGCGCCCGGAACCTCGCCACCGCGAGCAGGGCGGCCACTGGGTCAGGGAGCGGGCCGAATCGGTCGGTCAACTCCACCGCGACCTCATCAACGCCAGCATCGGTGGTCGCATCGGCGAGACTCTTATAGGCCGCCAATCGCAGACGCTCCTGCGGCACGTATTCGTGAGGGATATGTGCATTGATCGGCAGCTCAACCCGCACTTCAGCGAAATCCTGCTCATCTTGACCTCGGTGCTCGGCCAGAGCCTCACCAACGAGTCGAACATATAGGTCAAATCCCACATCAGCTATGTGGCCACTTTGCTCACCACCAAGCAAGTTGCCGGCGCCTCGAATTTCAAGGTCCTTCATGGCGATGCGCATTCCCGAACCCAGGTCGGTGTTCTGGGCAATTGTCACCAAGCGCTCATGCGCAGTTTCGGTCATTGGCTTATCTGCGTTATACAGGAAGTAGGCGTAGGCCCGCTCACGCCCGCGACCAACTCGCCCGCGTAACTGATGTAATTGCGAAAGCCCGAAGGTGTCGGCTCGGTCAACAATCAACGTGTTTGCATTTGCAATGTCGATACCAGATTCGACAATCGTGGTGCAAACCAGCACATCTATTTGCCCGTCCCAAAAATCCACGATGACTTTTTCAAGGGTGGACTCGTTCATCTGCCCGTGGGCCGTCGCAAAGCGTGCCTCAGGAACTAAATCACGTAATCGAGCCGCAACTTTCTCGATTGATTCAACCCGGTTATGGACAAAGAAAATCTGACCCTCGCGAAGTAGCTCACGGCGAATTGCCGCGGAGATCTGCTTATCGTCATATGGGCCAACGAATGTCAGCACCGGAAGCCGCTCTTCTGGAGGCGTTTGTATGACCGACATTTCTCGGATCCCTGTC
>WLHM01000137.1 GCA_009702725.1 Actinomycetota bacterium
CGGGCGCCAACCGGTATTAGCGGTGTGGTGGGTTCGGTAAGTTCGGATTTGGCCGAGGTGCGGCAGGCGGTCGAGATCACTTCCCGCGAATGCGGGTCGCCACTTCGGCTCCTTGTTGGCAAGCCCGGCCTGGACGGTCATTCAAATGGCGCTGAGCAGATAGCGGTGCGGGCTCGCGACGCTGGATTTGAAGTAATTTATCAGGGCATCCGGTTGACTCCTGAGCAGATCGTGGCTGCAGCAGTTGCCGAGGACGTTGACGTCGTCGGGCTATCTATTTTGTCCGGATCACACCGAGCATTAGTGCCAGCGGTGGTTGACGGGTTGCGAGCCCGCGGCCTAAGCGAGGTGCCCGTTGTCGTTGGTGGCATCATTCCCGATGCCGATGCCACCTGGTTGCGTGAGCGCGGGGTGGCCGCAGTGTTCACTCCGAAGGATTACGATGCCACCGTGATTATGCGCTCCATCGTCGATACGGTTCGTGCCGCAAAATCGATGCCGGCCTTGCCAAAACCATGCGCATAGTCATCGCCCGCTGCACCGTCAACTATGTCGGTAGATTGACCGCATACTTACCTGAAGCCGTACGAGTGATCATGGTCAAAGGCGATGGATCAGTTCTAATTCACTCTGATGGCGGCTCATATAAGCCGCTAAACTGGATGAGCCCGCCGTGCACCATCCAGGTTCAGCGGGGCCCGGGCGAAGTAAATACCGACATTGTCTGGGTGGTTGAGAATAAAGCCGGGGAGCAGCTGCAGGTCACCATTCACGAGATTATCTCTGAGACCGAGCATGACCTTGGGGTTGACCCGGGCCTCCAAAAGGTGGGCGTTGAGGCCCAACTACAAGCCCTGCGAGCGACTCATGTGAGTGTGCTGGGTGCCGGTTGGACGCTGATTCGCCGAGAGTACCCAACACCCATTGGCCCTGTTGATTTGCTCTGCCGAGATGCCACTGGGGCCACGGTGGCGGTGGAGATCAAGCGGCGCGGTGAGATCGACGGGGTGGAACAATTAACCCGGTATTTGACCCTCCTGAACCGCGATGCGCTACTCGCGCCGGTGCATGGTGTTTTTGCGGCCCAGGAGATCAAACCCCAAGCTCGCACTTTGGCGGAGGATCGCGGCATCAGGTGCGTGCTCTTGGATTATGACGGGCTTTTGGGCACCGCTGATCCAAGTCTTCGACTGTTCTGAGCAACTGGCAGACTCCACCCATGGGCAATTCACCAGCCACTTCCGCATCCAGCCCGATTACCAGAGTCGGCGTCATTGGCCTAGGCACTATGGGTGCGGGCATTGCCGAAGTCATCGCCCGAAGTGGAGCTCAGGTCTGGGCCGTGGAGACCACCGACGTAGATCTGGCGCGGGGGGTTGCGACCATCGAAGGCTCAACCACCAGGGCCGTAACGAAGGGCAAGTTATCGGAGGAGGAGCGCACCTCTCTGCTTGCGCGCATCACTTTCACGACCAGCCTTAATGACTTATCCGAAGTCGATCTAGTGGTTGAAGCCGTGCCTGAGAGTATGGAAATCAAGAGTGCTTTATTCGCCGCCCTTGATGGTATTACCCCACCTCATGCAATTCTGGCCAGCAATACGTCGTCGCTTTCGGTAACTGAAATCTCCGTGGCTACCGGGCGGCCCTCGCAGGTCGTCGGCCTGCACTTCTTTAACCCGGCTCCGGTACAAGCTTTCGTTGAAATTGTTCGCACCGTGGTTTCCTCACCTGAAGTTGTAGATGCAGTGGCCGAGTTCGCCCGCGGGCTCGGCAAGGAGCCGGTCGTTGTTGGAGATAAGGCCGGGTTCATCGCAAATGCGCTGCTATTTGGCTACCTTAATCATGCGGTAACAATGTATGAGCAGAAATATGCAACCCGTGAAGACATTGATGCTTCAATGCGACTCGGCTGCGGGTTGCCGATGGGGCCTTTGGCCCTCCTTGACCTAATTGGGCTTGATACCGCCTATGAGATCCTCGACACGATGTACAAAGAGGGCCGCGACCGGCTCCATGCTCCCTCGCCGATCATCAAGCAGATGGTCACCGCAGGGCTGCGCGGCCGAAAGTCTGGTCGCGGCTTCTATACCTATGAGGCACAACATTCACCGGTTGTTGTTGCCGATGCTCAAACACCCGACCCAACTCAAACAGGTGGCTCAACTCGCACGGTTAACTCGGTAGGAGTAATCGGAAGTGGCACGATGGCCACCGGCATCGCCGAAGCATTCGCAAAGGCGGGCCTTGACGTTATCTACGTAGCTCGGTCCGAGGACAAAGTTAAAGCTGTTCGCGGGGCTATCGAAAAATCCCTCGAGAAGGCGGTGCAACGTGGCAAGCTCGACGAAACTGGGCGCGATGCAGCTCTTGCGCATCTAGTCGGCTCTACCAAGCTTGATGATCTCGCCAAGGTCGATCTGGTTGTCGAAGCGATCGTTGAAGAGTTATCGGTCAAATTGGCTCTCTTTGAAAATCTTGACGAAATCTGCAAGCCGGGCGCGATCTTGGCGACCACCACCTCGAGCCTTCCGGTAGTTGAAATGGCTGCGGCTACCTCGAGGCCGCAGGACGTCGTTGGCCTGCACTTCTTCAACCCGGCCACGGTTATGAAACTGATCGAGATTGTTAGCACCGTCGCTACATCGGATGATGTAATTGATACATCGCGTGAACTTTGCTTGCGAATCGACAAGCACCCGGTTGTTTGCGCAGATCGTGCCGGCTTCATTGTTAATGCGCTGCTTTTCCCGTATCTCAATGATGCTATCCGTATGCTCGAAATGAACTATGCCGATGCTGATGACATTGACCTAGCCATGAAGCGTGGCTGCGGCTACCCGATGGGCCCATTCGAGCTACTTGATGTAGTTGGCCTTGATGTTTCACTTGCGATTCAGCAGACCCTTTATCGCGAATTTCGCGAACGCGGATTCGCCCCGGCGCCGAGGCTTGAGCACCTGGTTACGGCCGGCTACTTGGGGCGTAAGACGGGCCGCGGTTTTCGGGTTTACGCCTAATGCTGGCTAGTTGTAATGGGGCGTAAGCATCACCGTAAACCTGGTTCATCAGGGGAGGGGCGCGGTCCAGGTGGCTCGAGTGCGAGGCGTGTTGAAGACTATGACGGTGAGGATTGGGTGGTGCAGTCCATCACCGGTTCTGGTTCGACCAAAAACTATCGCTGCCCAGGGTGCGACCAAGAAATCCGACCGGCGACACCACATGTGGTGACTTACCCGGCCGATGGCCTTGGTGGTGTCGAGTCGAGGCGCCACTGGCATACCGCCTGCTGGAGTTCGCGCCACAACCGTGGGCCGCGCACTATGCGGTCAGCGGGCGGGCCACGTTACTGACATGACTACCTCAAATATCGTTGCGAATTCTGTGCTGCCGGCGCTGCGAATCCCACTAACGCTGACGACTTCGGACGGATTAAGACTTGTTGGCGAGTTGGCGCTGCCCGAGCGCAATACGCCGGTGGCCTCGATCGTCTGCGTGCATCCGTTACCCACCCACGGCGGAATGATGGATAGTCACGTGCTGCGCAAGATGGCTTGGCGATTGCCGGCACTCGCCGATATCGCGGTGTTGCGATTCAATACTCGAGGTACGCAAAGTGCGGCTGGGCAAAGTGAAGGCGAATTTGACAACGGGCGCGATGAAGGCCTCGACCTACAGGCAGCCATCGGCGAGATCGAAGCCCGATCACTTCCAGCCCCTTGGCTGGTGGGGTGGTCATTTGGCACCGACGTGATTTTGCGGCATGGCAATTTGGATCCGGTACGTGGAGCAATCCTGCTGTCGCCACCGCTACGTTCTTCGACGGATACGGATCTACTCACGTGGGCTGAGACTGGTCGGTCCCTTACCTGCGTGGTACCCGAACTTGATGATTATCTTGTCCCTGAAGCTGCGCGTACTAGGTTCTCGATAGTTCCGCAGGCTGAAGTCATTGCCGTCACCGGCGCCAAGCATCTGTGGGTAGGGGAGACCAACGTTCGCACCGCCATTGACGAGATCGTTAAGCAGGTTGCACCTCTCACTTGGCCACTACCGCACCAATGGGCTGGGCCGATGGAACGCTGGAGTGATCTATGAGCGGACCAACAGTGGTGTTATTGCACGCATTTCCGTTCGATGCCCGGCTTTGGGCACCGCAAGTGGAGGTACTTGCTGCCGGTGGCTCGCAAGTGCACGTACCGAATCTGCCAGGCTTTGGTGGCACGGACTTGTTGTCGGGGGCTCCCAGTATTGACTCGGTAGCGGACGCGATGCTTGCGGACTTGGATCACCGCGGGATCGCCCGTGCAGTACTCGGCGGGATCTCACTTGGTGGATACGTCGCCATGGCGATGCTGCGCAAACGTCCCGAAATATTTGCAGCAGCCATCTGTTGCGACACCAAAGCCAGTGCCGACACTGAGTTAGCCCGCGAAAATAGATTTCGGATGGCCAAGGCCGTCACCGATAACCCGCAGGAGTGTGGTCGGATTTTGCAGCAGTCCATGCTGACCGGGCTGCTTGGCCAGGTAACGCGTGACACCCGCCCGGAGGTAGTTGAGCAAGTCGCTGGCTGGCTTACTGACGCTGACCCGCGAACGGTTGCGTGGTATCAGCAGGCGATGGCCGATCGGGCAGGCTCACTCGAGGTACTTGGTGAACTTGATATCCCGGTGCTCGTGATGTGGGGTGCGGAAGACACAATGAGTCCGGCAGCCGACCAGATGGCGATGCTGCAGGTCCTGCGCAGCGGGCAGGAAGTGAAAATCTCCGGGGCCGGGCACCTAAGTATTGTCGAGCAACCCGCTGCCACCGCCAGGGCCATCGCGAAATTCATCGCTGTCGCATGAACGCCCGGTC
>WLHM01000138.1 GCA_009702725.1 Actinomycetota bacterium
GCTAATGCTGGCGATGTTGCCAGAGCGCAGGCTGCCGGCACCTCCGCGGCCCTTGTCGACCGCCTGACTCTAACCCCGTCTCGGATCGCGGATATCGCGCAAGCGTTGCGTGAAGTTGCCTCGTTGCCAGATCCAGTCGGTGAAGTAATTCGCGGTTATACCCTTCCAAATGGTTTACAGGTGCGGCAAATTCGGGTCCCACTCGGAGTAGTCGGGATGATTTATGAAGCTAGACCAAATGTCACGGTTGATGCCGCCGGGCTTTGCCTAAAGAGTGGTAATGCCGCGCTCCTTCGAGGGTCCTCGTCCGCCGCCGAAAGTAATGCGGCATTGACCGCGGTCATGCGCGATGCACTGACTGCGACGGGCCTTCCCGCCGATGCCATCCAGATGGTGCCGGGTGTTACCCACGACTCGGTTAAATACTTGATGACGGCGCGAGGCTTGGTGGATGTGCTCATCCCACGTGGCGGCGCTGATCTAATCCGCAGCGTGGTCGACAACTCTACGGTTCCAGTTATTGAGACCGGCGTCGGAAACTGTCACGTCTATATCGATAAGGACGCCGATGTAGATAAGGCAATCGCGATTTTGATGAACAGTAAGGCACAGCGCGTGAGTGTGTGCAATGCCGCCGAGACGGTGCTAGTTCACCGTGAGATCGCCGACGTGTTCTTACCTCGGGCACTTATTGCACTTAAGGAGGCGGGGGTCACTATCCACGGTGATTCACGGTTCGCCCTGCATGCCACGGGCACCGGGGTTGAATTCGCCGATGTCACCGATGACGACTGGGCCGCGGAGTACTACTCATTGGATATCGCGGCGGGCATCGTTGACAGTATTGATGACGCGCTGGCACATATTCGCCGTTGGTCAAGTGGTCACACCGAAGCGATTGTTACCGATAGTCAATCTGCGGCCCAGCGGTTTGTCGCGGGCGTGGATTCGGCCGCCGTCATGGTGAACGCCTCGACCCGATTCACCGACGGTGGCGAGTTTGGCTTCGGAGCTGAGATCGGGATTTCCACCCAGAAATTGCATGCTCGAGGCCCCATGGGGCTCACCGAGTTGACCACCACGACTTATGTCGTTACCGGGGACGGTCACGTACGCGGGTAACGAAATTTGGCGCAGCGCAGTAGAGTGAGCCCACAACGACATGAAGGGGTCCGCTATGGGTCTGGGTGCGGCTGAAGAAGTAGCAACGCAGGGGATGATTTCTCCTTATGTTTTTGGCGGTTTTGCCTTCTTGGCCTTAGTAGTACTGCTCGTCGTAACCACCCTGATCAACGTCGACCGATAGACCCAAACTTGTGACCACCCGCCGCATCGGGGTGATGGGCGGAACCTTCGACCCAATTCACCATGGCCACCTTGTCGCCGCATCCGAAGTTGCCTACAGTTTCAACCTTGACACGGTGCTCTTTGCTCCGACCGGGCAGCCGTGGCACAAGTCACCGGCTCCGGGGGCAACGCCGGAGGAACGTTATTTAATGACGGTACTTGCTACCTCCCAGGATGACCGCTTCGATGTCACTCGAGTCGACATTGATCGCGAGGGCCCGACCTATACGGTCGACACGCTGCGTGATTTACGGGCGCAGTACGAACTAAATTTTCCGAACTTGGAAACCGAGTGGTTCTTCATTACCGGAGCCGATGCCCTTGCCGACATCATGGAGTGGCGGGGGCCGCAGGAAGTCATCGCCTTGGCTCACATCATCGGTGTTACGCGGCCCGGGCATGAGATGCGCAACCCAGAACTCCCAGCAGACTCTTGGACGCTACTTGAAATACCGGCCATGGCGATTTCGTCAACCAATATTCGAACCCGGGCCGGACGCGGTGAACCAATTAACTATCTGGTGCCGGAGTCGGTCGCGAATTTCATCGGCAAGCGCAAGCTTTATCAATAGCACTTCCAAAACAACCTGAAAGCAGTGGTCATGACAGCAAGTAGTGAAGCAGTAGCACTAGCGGTAGCGGCGGCCGAGGCGGCCTCAGAGAAGCTCGGCGAAGACATCATGGCAATCGACGTGAGTGATCATGTCGTCATCACCGATGTGTTCGTACTCATTTCAGCCGCTAATGACCGCCAGGTTAAAGGTGTTGTTGACGGTGTTGAAGAACGATTGCGCGAGATGGGAGCCAAGCCACTCCGCCGTGAGGGCGAGCGCGAGAGCCACTGGGTGCTACTTGATTATGGTGACATCGTGGTGCACGTGCAACTTGCTGAGGAGCGAATTCATTACGCGATCGAGCGCCTTTGGAAGGATTGCCCGATGCTCGAACTTCCGGCGTCGGTTAACGCCCCGCATTCAGCCCGCGATTCATCGCGTGAGGCGGCGTACGACGGCGCACGCAGCACCAACCCTTGGGAGTCATCCTGAGCGAGCGCCGCGAACCCCGCCGAATAGTTTTCTGGCGGCACGGACGTACCCCCTGGAATGCCGAGCAGCGCTTCCAAGGGCAAACCGACATCGAGCTAGATGAGTTAGGTGTTGAACAAGCCGAGCGCGCGGCGGCAATGCTCGCAACTTTGCAGCCGGCCGTGATTGTCGCGTCGGATCTGAGCCGCGCGATGAATACCGCCAAGCCACTTGCCCGGATACTCGGCCTCGAAGTCACCACCGATGTGGGCCTTCGCGAAACGTTTGCGGGGGAGTGGGAAGGTCTAACGCGCCCTGAGATGGAGCAGGGCTACGGAGCAATGCTCGCGCAATGGTCGGCGAGTGCCGAAATGCGAGCCGGAGTATCCGGTGAAACTCGACTTGAAGTAGCCGAGCGCGTCGCCGCTGCCGTGCAGCGAGCCCTCGAGCGGGTCGATCCCGGTCGGGTGCTCGTGGTGGTAACCCACGGTGGGGCTGCGCGCGCCGGTATCGGTGAGATTTTGGGGCTGCCACCTGAGCACTGGGCGGTACTGGGCGTTTTAACCAACTGCTCTTGGTCGGTGCTGGTTGAGAACGTCAGCCCATTCGGCCCGAGGTGGCGCCTTCAGGAATACAACGCGGGTACTTTGCCGGAGTCGGCGCTGGCGGACGATCGCTAGCTAACTACTTCTGGCCACCGCAACCACCCGGTGGCTGACTTGGTATGCTGACGCCTCCCGAGTTCAACTTGTTAGGCAAATTTCGGGGCTGTGGCGCAGCTGGTAGCGCACCTGCATGGCATGCAGGGGGTCAGGGGTTCGAATCCCCTCAGCTCCACCAAGTTGAAGGTAATACTTCGTTCCTGAAAGCCAGCGGGCTCGGGTCAGCTGTTTAAGCGTGGGGCTCGGACTCCATTGTCGGGGCACGCCGGGTAGCTAAGAAAGATCCGGCCAATACCAACGGAAATCCGATAACTATGCCCGGCGTGAGTGGCTCGCCCAGGATGAGCACGCCCAAGATCACCGCGACGCCCGGATTGACATAGGTGATGACGGTGGTTCGGGCCGGGCCGACTTCAGCAATTAGGGCGAAGAAGATGATGAAAGCACCCGCGGTGCAAACGGCGCCGAGTGCCACAATCGACCACCAGGCATTTGCGGGCACGGGCTCGGTGGGCCAAGTCAGCCAAGCAAATGGTGCGTAGATCAACGCATTGATGGTCAATGACGCCGCGATGACCGCAACGCTTGGGGCGCTACTTAGTTTTCTATCAACAATTATCGGGCCGAGGGAGTAGCCCAAAACAGTGATGCTGATTGCAGCAACGGAAAGGAAATCCCCACCGGAAACATCAAGTCCGACAAGGGCTGCGACTCCGGCAAATCCGACGCCCAGACCTACCAAACGCATCCCGCTCAAGCGACTGTCAAGGCCCATCGCCCGGGCGATGATTGCGGCAGTAAGCGGCACCGTGGAAATCAGCAATGCGGCGAGTGAACTTGAAATGCTCTGCTCTGCCCACGTCAGTGCCAAGAAAGTGAAAGTCATCTCGACGATGGCGAAGATGAATACCCACCGCCAGTGGCCTTTGAGTTTGCGCAGTTGCCCGGTGAAGAAAGCGATTGGCAGCAGAATCGCGGCGCCAATAAATACGCGGGCAAAAACCACGACGAAAGGCGAAAGTGAGTCAACACCTACTTTGATGAGCAGGTAGGGCAAACCCCAGATTACTCCGAGTGAGATGAACAGCGCCCAGCCGCGTCGAGACATAAAGGCAGGTTAGTGGGCGGGATCATCCTCGGTTCGAACGGCTGGCCACAGAAAGGAGGCGCCGATGACGATGACTCCTGCGATTAATGTAGAGAGCAGTCGTATAACGGACACTTCGGCAACGGGATCACCGACGAGTGACATAAGTGAGATCGCGAAGATTGTGATACCGCCTACGGCGATCGCGTAATTGGCGCGTACGAATGCCAACATGATGAGCCCGCCGAAGCCAATGAAAATCGCGGTGGCATAGGTCTGGAGATGTAATCCTTCGATAACCGCATAGGTTATAAGCACACCGGCAATTGAGCCTGCCACTCTTGCGATGACTCGAGTCGCGGTTCCGTTTTGGTCAGGCAGGCTGATCCAGGCCACGGTCATTGGTATCCAATAGCCGTGCGGCCAGCCCAGATAAAGATAAGCCGACATCGCGATGGCCAAAGCTAGGGCTAGGCGAGCACCATGCCTAAAAAAGTCGTTCTTCGTGTTCAAATTCTCACGTAGTTGACGAAAAATATGGTCACTCTCGTGGGGAACCAGAAATACCCGCGGTGCCCGGATAGCAGTTGGTACCACCGTTGCGGCAGTTTGGATGAGGCCGCCGATGGCAACCAGGCCCCCGGTCAGCAAGGCGGTCAGATTGTTCTCGGGGGCCCCC
>WLHM01000139.1 GCA_009702725.1 Actinomycetota bacterium
CGAGTCCGAACACCGACCCTGCGCTGGCGCTCCGCTTCGTAAGTAAGACAAAGGATCCGGCGATTAGGCCAAGCGGTATCACTGCGAGTAAGAATGCTGTTGGTACCGCTGAATTTACCTGTTGGGCAATAGCTTGAGGGTTAAGGCTGACCGACATGGTTGGCCCCATGGCGGCCAACGAGATTGCGATTGCGCCAAAAACCCCAAGATTACGTTTTAGCTGTGGCACTGGAGAAACCTATCGTGAGCAATCAACCTCCGCGACGTGAATATGTTTTCATACAGCGGCCGCGCCCGCCGCCGCGGCGCACGGCGTCAGCGGTGCCATCGGTTGAGCCGTCATTGAGGAAGATAATTTCCAGGTCAGCCAAGCCCTGTTGGTCTATCATTGGGAAAGCCGATGCCTCCGACATACCATTTTTCACCGGCGCAAAACAGTACAGGCGGGTCAGCATGATGAGGTTGAGCGACTCCTTCTCGGTACGTAGTTGGCAGCGCGCAGCCTTCCGCCGGGTTACGAAGGGTCTTATCTACTCGCAGATTTGGGAAGATCCGGTCATTGACCTGGAGGCACTTAGCATCGAATCCCATCACCGCGTGATGACCATCGGCTCGGGTGGCTGCAATGCACTTTCATACCTGATCGCCGATCCTGCCGAGGTAATAGTCGTCGATATCAATGCATCGCAAATTGCACTGAATCGTTTAAAGATTGCTGCAATTAAATATCTTCCCGACTATAAATCCTTTTTAAACTTCTTCGGAGCCGCTAATAAAAGCTCTAACGTAAGGCTGTTTGACGATCACATATGCAGAAATTTGGATAAGAAGACGCGAAATTACTGGGTGCGGCGCGACGTGCGGGGGCGCCGCAGAATCGAGCAATTCGCCCGGGGGTTTTATCGACAAGGTCTCTCCGGCCATCTCATTTCGATGTGCCACATTTACTCACGAGCGCATGGAACCAATCTACGCGCGATGCTCAGCGTGAACGACATAAATGAGCAGCGCGATACCTATGCCAGGGAAGTGAAGCCGCTCTTTCATACACGTACCATTCGCGGCCTCGCCGCACTTCGCCCCGCACTCTTTGGTTTGGGCATACCACCGGTGCAGTATGAAACCTTGAAGGCGAATCGCTCAATGCACCTGGTTCTCGAGGAGCGGGCTGAGCGGATGATCTGTGATTTCGACCTCAAGGAGAACTACTTCGCATGGCAGTTCTTCGACCGCGGGTACGCCCCTGATGGGGGTGGCCCACTGCCCATTTACCTGCAGCGGGAGCATTTTGCTCAGATCAGATCACGCATCGATCGGCTACAGGTCAGACATATCTCTTTCGTTGATCAGCTTCGCGCACTGCCAGATCAGTACCTAGATAGATATGTGCTGCTCGATTCTCAGGATTGGATGAACGATCAAAGCCTCACCGAGCTGTGGACGGAGCTGACCAGAACGGCTCGACCTGGCTCCCGGGTGATCTTCCGCACCGCCGGAACGGACAGCGTGCTGCCTGGCCGTATTCCAGCGCACCTCCTTGAGCGTTGGTACTACGAGAAGGACGCCTCTTTGGAGTTGCTGGCCCGTGATAGATCAGCCATCTACGGCGGCTTTCACCTCTACGTACTCAAGGGCACCCATTGACCACACCATCGCACTCCTTCGATGCGCAACGGATGGATAAGCATTATCGGTATCAGCGATTCGTGTACGACGTAACGAGACGTTACTTTCTGCTTGGCCGCCGCCAACTAATTGCGGACCTAAGACCAGACCCGGGCGAGAGCGTTTTGGAGCTCGGCTGCGGAACGGGTTGGAATCTGGTGCTGGTTGCGCGCAGATATCCCCAAGTGGAAATCTTCGGCATTGATATTTCGGAATCAATGCTCAGCACCGCGCGCTCTTCGATTAGCCGCGCCGGTCTCGCTCAGCGCATCCACTTGGCGCCGGCCGATGCCACAACCTTTTCCGGCGTAGAGACCTTCGATAAATCGTATTTTGATCGGATCTTCATTTCTTTCGCGCTGTCAATGATCGGAAATTGGGAAGATGTAGTGGCCAAGAGTGTGCAGCAGCTGACACCCGGTGGGCGCCTTCACATTGTTGACTTTGGGCGATGCGGCAGGTTCCCCGCCGTCGCCCGAAGAGGCTTTTTCGCTTTTCTCCAGCATTATGAGGTGACCCCTCGAACTGGCTTAATGGCTCTTTGCCAACGCCTGGCAGAAGAGCACGCGCTCGACCTGCAATTCGAGATTCTGCACCGTAGCTACGTCAACTACGCGGTCTTGACCCGCGGTTAGCGAAGTTCGCTCGCACTCGTTGGTCGCCAAGTGATTGGCGAATCAGTTACTACAAATTGGGCCATCAGCACTGGCCGCGCCCGCCCGCCCGCCGCCGCTGTCTAGGCTTGGGTTCATGACGCAGGCATCTGATGACAGCACCACCCCAGGGGGCCCTGCTGACTCCGCATCGAAAATCGCCTACCAAGGTGAGCCTGGGTCTAACTCCGATGCCGCTTGCCAGGTCGTCTACCCAGGGTTAGCGGCGGTGCCCTGTGCCACTTTTGAGGACGTTTTCGCCGTTATGGCCGAAAGCCAGGCCGACCTAGCAATGATTCCTGTCGAGAACTCCATCGCTGGCCGCGTTGCCGACATCCACCACCTTCTTCCCGATTCAGACTTGCACATCATCGGCGAATACTTCATGCCGATTCACTTCCAACTGATGACAGTGCCAGGTGCCCGCATGGAGGACATCAAAGTTGTGCGCAGTCATGCCCATGCACTTGGTCAATGTCGCCGACTCATACGCGAGCACGGCTGGCGTGCCATCGTTGCCGATGACACAGCCGGTGCTGCGCGCGAAGTGGCCGAGGCCGGTGACCCAACTGTTGCGGCACTTGCGCCACGGCTGGCTGCTGATCTATATGGGTTGACTATCTTGGCGACCGATGTCGAGGATGAGCACAACAACACCACACGCTTTCTGACGCTGGCGCGCGAAACAAATGTGCCTGCCCCAGGATCTGGTCCGGTAATTACCAGTTTCGTCTTCCGGGTGCGCAACGTGCCGGCGGCGCTCTACAAGGCGATGGGCGGTTTTGCCACCAACGGGGTCAACATGACCAAGTTGGAGAGTTATCAACTCGGCGGCAGTTTCTCCGCAACCCAGTTCTATGCTGATGTCGAAGGCCACCCCGAAGATCGGCCCCTCACCTTGGCATTTGAAGAACTCGCCTTCTACACCTCTTATGTGCGAATCCTCGGCACCTATCCGGCTAGCTCATTTCGGGCAGACTATGAGGAATTGCCTAAATGATAGAAAAATCGCACATCTGCATCCACAGGCCCGTAGTTGCAGTGGCTATTTTCGCAGCAGCGGTCAGCCTGTTTCTCACAGCGCCGCCAGCCAATGCGGCACCTCCAGCGAATCCGAGTCGTCAGGAGGCAATCAACGCTGAGGTCGCCTGCATCACCGCCTATGCGGCAGACCCCGCTAATAACTACGTGAATTACGCGCCGGCGATCGGTGCGCCAGAAGTGACCGATGCCGTTCACAGTGGGCTACAGCCCTGTGCGAGCTTTGCTGACGACAGCAGCGGCAAAAAGAATATTCACCACGTTGGGCGCAAGTACCAGGTGGCGCAGTACCTTTCGCCCACGGTGTATCCCGGTCAAATTCAGATGATCATTCAAGGTGGCCCAGATGCCGCCTTCCTGATCGGTGGCGCCCCCGGAACCCCGATTCCTTCTTATATCGGTGGCCCCTATGTGGCTCGCTTCAACCCGACCACCGGAGCCCAGATTTGGCGAACCTCACTTCCCCTGGCACCAGGTCAATGGGTAGCTGCCCCTAGTGGTGCAGTCGTAAAAGGCGGTTGGGTTGTAGTAGTCATCGGACCCACCGTTTACAAGCTAAACCCCAAGACCGGTGCGATCGTTGCATCGGTTGAACAGCCCGTCTTTGGCGGCGCTGCTATTGATGCGAACTTTGATGGCTTCGCGGTATCTCCGGATGCGAACGGGACGATCCTGCTGAAGAGCCAGAACCGATCAGCGGGTTGCACCATTCAAGGTAACCAGGCCATGTCAATGTGCGTCGCGCAGTTCGGCCCTCAACCGGTCACCACCGTCGTCGCAGTTGATCCGGTCACCTTGAAGAACATCACGGCGATCGCACTGAACCAAGCTGTGATCGCCCGACCGACAGTAGTGTCGAATAAGGGCAATACCGATATGTATCTCGCGGGCAGCGCTCAGGGCGTCCGAGTCACCTGGAACCCCAAGACCAAGACCTTGAGCCAAGACTTGGCCTGGGCTCCTCCATACCTGCTACCTGGGCAGAATCCCGGTGATGCGCCGGTGCCTGTAGGCGACTGGGTGGTCTTCAACAACAACGCGTTCCCGACGCAGGGCGTGCCGATCTGCGCTGTTGCGGTGCGGATGACCAATGCGGCGGACATCCACCGTCTCTGCCCATGGGGAACGACCCTTCCCGCGGGAGTAACCAGTAATGCGCCGGCGAGCTTCTCTGCTGACCCGCAAAAGAGCCTGATATTCATGCAGGATCTGCTCGTTGGGGGAGTCTTTGCTGTTCACCTTGATCAGGCATCAGGGGAGATGGTCGCTAAGTGGAGTCGCCCGGATTGGCGAACTTCGGATTACTTCACGGCCGTCGGGCCGGCTAGCCATCGGGTGTTGTCGTCCCAATATATGAATCCAAACTTCAATGCGGGCCAGTTGAGTAACAACTCATGGACCGAAGGCGTGCTGTGGGTTGACGAGGCGACCGGA
>WLHM01000014.1 GCA_009702725.1 Actinomycetota bacterium
CGGGTCGCTAACAAATGGGGTGGCAATCGGGTTAGCTTCGGCCCAGTCATACAAAATGCCCGAGGATTCAGCGGTGCGTGCGGTGCACCAATCAAGGCCACCATTGGAGTTAAACCAATCAACCTGCTCGGCCATCAAGAAAATGGTGGCTAGGGCCGGGGTGTTGTAGGTCTGGTCAAGGCGTGAGTTGTCGATTGCGGTTTGGAGATCTAAGAATGGCGGAATCCACCGACCACTTGCCGAGATACTCGCGGCGCGTTCGATCGCCGCCGGTGACATAAGCGCGAACCAAAGTCCGCCATCGGAGCCGAAACTCTTCTGTGGAGCGAAGTAGTAAGTATCGAACTGTGAGGTATCAACCGGCAGCCCACCGGCGCCAGACGTAGCGTCAATGATGACGATTGCATCTGCATCGGCCCCCGCTGGGCGATGGGGTGGGATGGCAACGCCGGTTGAAGTTTCATTGTGTGGTGAGCAGTAGGCATCGATACCGGCCTCGGCGGCGAAGGCGGGTGCATCGCCAGGTGCGGTGTTGATGATCGTGGGCTCACCCAGGTACGGGGCTTTTTGCACACCGTCGGCGAACTTGGCGCCGAACTCACCGAACGTCAAAAACTGGGCGCGGTCTTGGATAAGCCCGAAGGCTGCGATATCCCAGAATGCGGTCGATCCACCGTTGCCAAGCACCACTTCGTAGCCCTCAGGCAGAGCGAAAAGTGAAGTTAGCCCGGCCCGCAGGCGACCAACCTCGGATTTGACGGTCTTTTGCCGATGTGAGGTACCCAGGAAGGACTGCCACACCTCCGAAAGAGCCGTGACCTGCTCCATTCGAACTTTGGAGGGCCCGGCGCCAAAACGCCCGTCAGCGGGAAGTAACTCTGTGGGGATGCGAATCTCGTTCAACGGTTTACTCCTGGGGTTGGGGTGTAGCCGGTTGGGGCAACCATCATTGGGTCCCAGCCCGGGACGGCTTCTGGTTTACGTGGGGCCGGCCCGATATAACGCGCCGACGGACGAATCAGTCGGCCGGTCTTCTTCTGCTCCAAGATGTGGGCGCTCCAGCCAGCGAGTCGGGCACAGGTGAACATCGAGGTGAACAGGGGCGCTGGTACTTCGGCGAAGTCGAGGACAATCGCCGCCCAAAACTCGACGTTGGTTTCGAGTACTCGATCGGGGCGGCGGGCTCGCAGCTCACTTAGTGCTGCTTGCTCAAGGGCAACCGCTACTTCGTAGCGAGGTGCACCAAGGTCACGCGCAGTTCGGCGAAGTACTCGAGCCCGGGGATCCTCTGCCCGGTAAACCCGGTGACCGAAACCCATTAAGCGTTGATTGCTGTCGAGGATTGAACGCACATACGCGTTGGCGTCGCCGGTTCGTTCAACCTCTTCGATCATGCCAAGCACGCGGGCGGGTGCTCCGCCATGTAAAGGGCCGCTAATGGCACCGATGGCACCGGAGATTGCAGCGGCAACGTCAGCGCCGGTTGATGCGATGATCCGGCTAGTGAACGTCGAAGAATTCATGCCGTGCTCGGCGGCCGAGACAAAGTAGGCATCAATTGCCTGAATATGTTTTGGGTTTGGCTCACCACGCCAACGCAGCATGAACCGTTCGGTGATTGTGGAAGCTTCGTCGATGTGTGACTGCGGCACCATGGGTAGGCCGAGACCGCGAGCGGCCTGCGCAACGTACGACAGGGCCATAACCGAAACATGGGCTAGGTTCTCGCGGGCGGTGTCGTCATCGATATCGAGAAGTTGTTTCAGGCCCCAGGCCGGTGCCAACATTGCGATTGCCGACTGCACATCGACTCGCACGTCACCAGAGTGAACAGGGATAGGAAACGGCTCGGCCGGTGGCAGGCCGGGATTGAATTCATTGTCAACTAGCAAGCCCCAAACATTGCCGAATGACACCCGGCCAACTAAGTCCTCAATGTCGACCCCGCGGTAACGCAGGGCACCACCGTCGCGATCGGGCTCGGCAATTTGGGTTTCGAAGGCGATGACACCCTCGAGCCCGGGCACGAAGTCAGTCACGAGTCCTCCTTATTGCGAGCGGGATTAAGTCCTATCCAACACCGAATACCGATGTGATGTCGCTGCCGGGTGGTGCTGGCGCCGCAGGCGTGGTGAGATCAGCGTATGGATCCGCAGTTAGCCGACCTAAGAGTGTCGTACGACACAGGTACCTTGGTGGCCGCAGATTTGGGTAGCGAGCCACTTGCCGCATTTTCAGGGTGGTTCAGCCAGGCCAATGCCGAGGGTCTACCCGAGCCAAATGCGATGGTGTTGGCAACAGCCACCGCTGCAGGTGCGCCGAGCTCCCGGACGGTGCTACTCAAATCGGCTGATCCCAGAGGGTTCACTTTCTACACCAATCTGACCTCGCGTAAGAGCCTTGATTTACTTGCAAACCCGCAGGTCTCGGCGGTGTTCCCGTGGCTTTCAATGTACCGACAGGTGGTAATAGTCGGACGCGCAGAGTTGGTGGGCCGCGATGAGGTGGCTGAGTACTTTTTGTCCCGCCCACGTGATTCGCAGATCGGGGCGTGGGTTAGCAAGCAGTCATCGATCATCGATGATCGGACGGTGTTAGAGGAACGATTCCAGCAACTGGTCGAGAAGTACACCGATCTTGAAGTTCCCGTCCCCGATTTTTGGGGTGGTTGGTTGATACGGCCGGAAACCATCGAGTTTTGGCAGGGCCGCACTTCGCGATTACATGACCGCTTGCGGTTTCGGGCACTGACACCGGGGGCGGGCCTTGATGATCCGTCCGCTTGGGTCTTGGAGCGGCTTTCGCCGTAGTTGAGTTGGTGCACTCGGTGCCCTTTTCACTTGTTGGGCGTAGGTTGTCGCCGTGGCTCGCATCTTTGCTGACCTAACTCCGCTGCGAGTCAGCGCACCGTATCGACGGCTGTGGGCGGGGCTGGGTATCAGCAATGTCGGCCAGCAGATGACCTCGGTTGCGGTGGGCCTGCAGGTATATGACCTAACCAAATCTAGTTTCATGGTTGGGCTTGTCGGGCTGTTCCAATTGATACCCCTCATCGGCTTTGGTTTATACGGTGGCACTTTGTCCGACGCTTTTGACCGGCGGCTCGTTGGATTGATCAGTGCACTGGGCCTATGGGGCTGCTCAATTTTGTTCATGTTGCAGTCGGCGCTTTCGATTAATTCGGTCGGTGTGCTCTTCTTGGTGGTTGCTGTGCAGTCGGCATTCTTCGCGGTTGGTAATCCGGCGCGGCAGGCGATTATTCCGAGGCTGGTGCCGAAGGAGATGTTGCCCGCGGCTAATGCGCTGAGCATGATCACCTGGAATATCGGATTTACTTTAGGCCCACTTATCGGCGGGCTTGTCATCGCCGCCTTTGGCACCGTCAGTGCGGCTTATGTTATTGACGTGGTGGCATTTGCCATCGTGGTGTGGGCGATGTGGAGATTACCGAGTTTGCCGCCGATACTCATTGCAGGTGATGTACGTCCGCGTGCTGGTTGGGGTGCGGTCAAGGAAGGATTTGTATTTCTTAAGGGCAAGCGCAATCTGCAGATGTCTTTTTACGAGGACATCATTGCAATGGTCTTTGGGATGCCGCGTGCTTTGTTCCCGGCAATTGCCGCGCAATGGTATGGCGGCTCAATGCGCGAAGTGGCTATGGTTCTAGGTTTCTTAGCTGCCGCACCGGCTATAGGCGCCCTGTTATCCAGTATTTTCAGTGGCCCATTGGGTGCAGTTCGTGCGCAAGGGCGCTGGGTAATCATCTCAATTGTTGTTTGGGGCAGCACGATCGCCGCCTTCGGGATGGTGCGCTGGCTACCGTTGGCATTGCTATTGCTAATGATTGCAGGCGCTGCCGACAATGTGTCGGCGATTTTTCGCACGACGATCATGCAGTCCGCTACCCCAGACGAATACCGCGGGCGCTTGCAGGGGATATTTACCGTGGTGGTGGCCGGTGGACCAAGACTTGGCGATGTGGAGGCAGGTGCGGTCGCTGCGGTAGCGGGCGAGGCGTTCTCGGTTATCTCCGGTGGTGTTATGTGTGTTGTACTCGCACTTGGATTGGGCCGAGCCATTCCATCATTTTGGAAGTACGACGCGCGCCACCCAATCCCGTGAACTACGACCGCGCTCGGTCTCGAAGTACCGCGTTGATCAATTGCGGGACGCTAATGCCGCGCTTTTGGGCCTCGATACGTAGTGACTTTCGAACGGATTTTGGGATATCAAGTTTGATCGTGACAAGTTTTTCCTCCTTGGGTGCGCGCATGACATCGGAGGTGGCGCTACCAGCTTTGCTGGTTAAGTCATCGATGGGCTCAATCTTTGGAGTGGTTGGGTGCAAATCAGCATCGGCCGATTTAGCCAGCGCGGGGCGTTGGTTTGGGATTTTCGTTTCGCTCATGGCTATCCATTCCTCGCATTGAGATTCACGGTTGGCAAGATTTCGTCATAGATATCCTCGAATAGTTCTGAGATCTCCCGCGCACCAGGTGAATGCCAAGCGTGAATGGGGATACCGGCGCCCTGTGCCTGCGGCACCGAGGTGCGCTCAGGAAGCACAGTTGGGCTAACCAAGGAGCCGTATGCTTCGCGCAGCTCGTTAATGCGCACTTGCTGCTCTGCTAGGTGCGGTCGGGCGCGATTGATGACAATGGTTGCGACGCGTAGTCCAGGATTAGTAGTACCGCGAATAATCTCGACTGCTTCGAGTGCTTGGGCCGCTCCATGCAGTGCAAAGTACCCGGGTTCGGTTACCACGACGGCAAGGTCAGCGGCGCTCAGGGCATTGCGGGTTAGCTCACCGAGCGAGGGCGGGCAGTCGATCACCACTAGGTCGTATGAGCGCGGCAAGCTTGCCAGTGAGGCGCGTAAGCGAAGAGCTGAGTGTCTACCTTCATTAATGTTTCGATGTTCAAGGGCGCGTTCGGCCGCGATGACTTTAATGTGCGGTGCCCAACCTGTTCCTGTTACTGCATCGACGGCAACTCCCGGGCGAGCGTCGGCCAAAACGTCATTGGTCGTGAAGACGGGGGCCAGGACATCAAGGCCCATCGTGGCATTGGCCTGCGGGTCTAGGTCAACAATTAGTGCGCGGTGGCCGCGCTCCCATGCCACACTCGCTAGACCCAAAGTGATTGTGCTTTTGCCCACGCCGCCCTTCATGGACAGGACAGCGATGGTAGGCATGGGGTAATGCTAGGCGGTCGGCTTTTTGATCACCGTGTAGTTCGCCAAGGCGACTTCTCGCTCGCTCTTGTGGTCAACGATTCGCTCCGGGTAGCCGTGTAGGTAGCCATCGGGGTGCAGCCACGGCTCATGGGCGCTTTTACCGGGTAGGTGGGCCAGTTCGGGTATATATCGGCGCACGTATTCGCCGTCCGGATCAAATTTTTGGCCCTGCAGTACGGGGTTGAAGACCCGGTAGAACGGGGCGGCATCGGTACCGCACCCGGCGGTCCACTGCCAGCCGTGGGAGTTGCTCGCAAGGTCGCCATCGCGGAGCCAATACATGAATTCGGCGGCACCACGCTGCCAGGGGATATGTAAATCCTTGACGAGGAAACTTGCAACAACCATGCGCACCCGGTTGTGAACCCAACCCTCAGTGCGTAATTGCCTCATACCGGCATCAACGAATGGGTACCCGGTGGTACCGGTCGCCCACGCCCCGAATAAGTCGTCAACATCGGTTGCCCACGGCATTTCCGTATCAAAACGCGGGTCAAGTGAAATTCGTGCGCTATCGGGCCGTTGCGCTAACACATCGGCGTAGAACTCCCGCCAGCACAGCTCCTTACGGAAGACTTCGTCATCATCTGATAACTCTGCTAGCAAACTTCTTGGGTGAATCTCACCCCATTTGAGGTGATGGCCAATGGAACTTGTGCCGGCCAGATCGGCACGGTTTCGCAGCTCTTGATAAGTCGCTAGACCATTGGTGCGAAATTGCTCCCAGCGTTCCCATGCCGCCTGCTCGCCAGCCTCGGGCAACTTCAGCGCTCCGAGGTCGGGGGCCAAGGGCATGCCTTGAGACTTCATCCCTTGCCACCAATTCACGTCGGCTGGTATATCCGCAGCCGGCTTCGGCCAACCGTGACGCATCCAAGCGCGAAAAAACGGGGTGTAAACGCGATAGGCGGTGCCGTCATCTTTCATGATGCGCCCGGGTGAAACAGCATAAGGCGAACCTGTCCGAACAAGTGGCACAGTTCCAAGGGCATGCTCAACGCCAGTATCGCGCTGGATCCCGTATGGGCCGAAATCGGCCGCGATATGCACACTGCTGGCACCGGTCGCAGCCACTACTTCGGGGACACAATCGATCGGGTTACCGTGCCGGATAAGAAGATTGCCGTTCAAGGACTTATCTAAGGCCGCGAGCGCTGCGGTCAAATATGCCTGACGTACAGGGCCGGCGGCGTCCCAGATCGCCGGATCCAAGACGAATAACGGGGTAACCCGGCCGTCGGTAGCTCCGCCTTCAACTCGCGCCGCCGACAGCGAAGCCAATAAAGCCGGGTTGTCTAGGAGGCGCAAATCTCGGCGGAACCACATAATGCTGGGCACCGCGCCAGCCTAAAGGGTTGTGCCCAGCCCGGCATTAGGGCACAGTGTGCGGGTGCTTAGTGCTGCAGGTTGGGGTGCGATATCCGCCGCTACTTTGATGGTGGGCGCGATCTTGGCGTACGCCTTCAAACCTTCACCGAGGTTGACGGCGATAGTGATGGCGATCGGTAGCGGACTGCTGATTGGCTCGGTTTCATATGACTTAGTCGCTGACGCGCAACTCTCGCTAAAGCTTCCTCTGCTTGCCGCTTCGCTCTTCGCCGGTGCTGCTGTGTTCGTGCTCGGCACCAGGCTCTTGGAAAAGAGCGGCGGTAAGAAACGGAAAAGCTTGAAGCCGAAACCTGAGGAGGGCGAAACCAGCAATCCACTAGCGATTGTCTTGGGTAGCGTCCTCGACGGTGTCCCAGAGTCATTCGTGCTAGGCCTAAGCGTGTTGCATGGTGGTGTGAGTGCCACCTTGCTGGCCGGTATTGCCTTGTCGAACCTACCGGAGGGAATGGCGGCTTCGGCTGGACTACGAACACGCAAGTGGACGCTTCCGAAAGTCCTGCTGATGTACGCAGCGGTCGTTGCAACGAGTGCCATCGCTGCGGGCCTCGGGTACGGCCTACTTGCAAATGATGATGGCACGATCGCGGGTGTGGTTCAGACATTCGCCGCTGGTGCGCTTCTTGCCATGATCGCCGACACCATGATCCCTGATTCGTATCAGGTCGAGCGTGAGTGGACAGGTGGCTTAGTAGTAGCCGGCTTTGCGCTCTCGCTGTTGATTGCCGCCGCCCTCGGGTAGGTTGTTTCCTGTGAGCGAGCTAATCGACACCACCGAGATGTACCTGCGCAGCATCTTCGAGCTTGAAGAAGAAGGTGTGGTGCCAATGCGCGCGCGGATTACCGAGCGGCTAGCACAAAGTGGCCCAACGGTCTCTGAGACAGTGGCCCGAATGGAACGCGACGGGCTAGTGGTGGTCTCGGCAGATCGTCACCTGGAGCTCACAGAAGCGGGGCGGGAGGCGGCAACCCGAGTAATGCGAAAGCACCGAATAGCCGAATGCATGCTCGTGGAGGTCATTGGAATGCCCTGGGAAGATGTGCACGCTGAAGCGTGCCGCTGGGAGCATGTGATGAGCGATGCGGTAGAGCGGCGGGTGCTCGAATTACTCGGAAACCCGACAGTTTCACCATTTGGTAATCCAATCCCCGGTCTGCACGATTTACGCCCCGAGTTTGATGTCGCCGAGGTGGTATTGGGTGCGGTACGGCCACTGTCACTCATAGCAAGTACCGAGTTAGTGGGAGTTACCGTGCGCCGGTTTGGCGAGACGATTCAGGTTGACGCCGACACGATGACGCGGCTGCGCCGAGTTGGCGCGCTACCAGGTGCCTTTGTGCAGGTGCGTAGGTCACCCGGCGGAATTTCGATCGGCAGTGCCGGCGAATACACCGAGTTGGTCGATGAGCTAGCCATGTATGTGCTCGTCGATGCGGCGACCGACAAAGACTGAGCAGATGTTGACGATTGAAGTCGCTTCAGCCAATTAGCGATTAGTTTTGGCTACCCAAGCCAAAGTTTGGCCGTAACGGCATCCCCGAAGCCCCGCGGTCACCTAGCTTTACTCCCAGCATTTGGTGTAACTGGATGGTGTTGAGTTCGAATCCCAGCCGTGATGCCGCCATGTAGAGGCGCCAAACTCTTGCGGTGCCAAGGCCGGCTTCGGCCACGGCTTCATCCCAATGGTCCTCAAGGTTTTGGCACCAGTGCTTCAGGGTCAAGGCGTAATGCTCGCGCAGGTTTTCCTCGTGTCGAATTTCGAATCCGGCAGTGTTCATGGCACTCATGATGTGGCCGGGGCCCGACAGCTCACCGTCGGGGAATACATACCTGTTGATGAACGAGGTGCGGTAGTGGGTGGGCTCAGTGTCATTTGGTCGGGTGATCGTGTGATTGAGCATGCGACCTTCGGGGCGCAATTTGTCGTAGGCGAACGTGAAGTAAGACGGGTAGTTGGGTCGGCCGATATGTTCGGTTAGCCCGATTGACGAGATCGCATCGAAATCTGACTCAGGCACATCGCGGTAGTCACTAAAGCGAACCTGAGCGCTGCCGGCTAGCCCGGCCGCCTCAATCGCCGATTGGCCCCACTCGGCTTGGCGCTGCGAAAGGGTGACACCGATTGCGGTAACTCCGTAGTTCTTGACGGCGTGCAAAACCATGCCACCCCAGCCGCAACCAATATCAAGTAGTTTCATGCCAGGTTGAAGGCCAAGTTTTCGGCAAACTAGATCGAATTTCTCTTCTTGAGCTACTTCTAAAGTTGCGTCGGCTGTGGGGAATACCGCGCAGGTGTAAGCCATCGAAGGCCCAAGTACCCAGCGGTAAAACTTATTGCTGACGTCGTAGTGGTGATGAATAGCCTCGGCGTCACGTGACTTCGAGTGGCGCCCGCCCGAGAGCCGGCGCTCCTGCGGCGGGGGCGCCGGGCGCTTGAATGCAAATGGCAAGAACGCACGGCCCAATTGCATCTTTTGCCCGGTGGTGATGCGCGAGGTGTCAAGTGGGTAGAGCCGCTTTAACGCCTCGTAAGCATCGCCTTTGATTTCGAGGGCGCCGCTGACGTAAGCGCGGGCTAACCCAAGTTGACTAGGGGAGCCGGCCAGGTACTCAACGGCTTTGGGGTCCAAGATCTCCAGGGCCACGGGGGCGTCTTCGGGGCCCGCGGTTGATCCGTCGTAGGCACGAAAGGCCACTCCGCGTTCTGGGGGTACCACGATCGTGAATGCATCGGCCAGTTTCATCTGCGTTCAACCACCTTTTCGTACAGTCCCAATAATCTGCTGTTCGGATCGAACCTTGCTTTAAGCCCTGCGTACGCGTTACCCCCGTAGATCGACCAGAAGGTATCGCGGTCGTAGAACGCTGTCGAATATAGCGACTTTCGGCCGTCTAAGGCGGTAACTTTCGCCTCGATCAGCCGATTTATCCGTCCCTCACCGGGGTCGACGCCTACCGGCAGGGCCACGGTCGACCAAAATCCGACATTTATGTAGGTGATTTTTGGGTCAAACTCGTATAAGGGCCAAAGCGCCTGCGGGTCACGCTGCTTCAGCGGGCAAAGCCAGACCGGCTCGATACCGACCTCGGCGTGGAAGAACTCCAAAAACTCCTCGAGTCGATCGATAGGTACTTCAATATCTTGGACGACCGGCTCCCGCTTCGGTTTGCCGCGCAGCCGGGCCAGCTTTCCGGAAACGTCATGGCGGCGATCGAAGGCAACGAGTTTCCAGTAGAAATCGCTGCGCAATTTGTGTTTCGGCCAGAGCTTTCGTACGAGCTTCCGCTGTGCTCCAAAAGCTCGTGAGCACCAGAACCAATCGGTATCCCACCGCCACAAATAATCGTGGATAGTAAGTACATCTTCGGTTTTTTCTTGAATCGAGCGGTAATAGATATTCATGCCGGTGTAGTCACTGACCGCCATATTCGCTGGAACACTCTCGACCATCTCGCCCAAGGTCAGGTACTGCTCGGAGGGTGAAAATACTGTGCCGTCCAAGAAATCAACTCGATGGCCATCGAACATGCGATCCGCGGTGATAGCTGCCATCGCTGTGGTTATGTCCGCAGCATTATCAAAATGAAGATGTCGTAGATGTACTAATGGCTTGACCGGTTCAAGTTCTATTTTCAGTCGCAGTGCGTAACCGAGTGAGCCGTAAGAATTTGGGAAGCCGTAGAAAAGCTCGCGGTTGGGGTCATCGGCCGCCCCGCTTACGGTCAAGACCTCGCCGGTGCCCGTCAAGATGTCCATCTCGAGAACAGATTCGTGCGGAGTTCCGTGTCTAAAACTGGCACTTTCAATGCCGAGGCCGGTGACGGCGCCACCCAGAGTGATGGTGCGCAGTTGTGGCACGCACATCGGCATCAGCCCAAATGGCAATGTCGCGTCGACCAAATGCTCGTAGGTGGTCATGCCGAGCACTTGCGCGGTGCAATTGTCGATATCGACATTGAGCACCCCATCGAAAGCGGCGACATTTAGGCCGGGTGCGGTGGCTGCGTCTCGTGGGCGAAACAGATTGGAGGTCTTTTTGGCAAGTCGGATGGGGGTGCCGGGAGGGATTTCGGCGTACTGGCTCACCAAGGCGCTGACCAACTGCTGGTAGCTGGTGCGCCAGTTGCTAGAAAGTTCGGTAGCAGTCACGGGGTAACGGTAGACCCGGTGGGCCGGGCTGGCCAGCCCTCGGGTCCCTATAGGTCAGCGATAGGTCATGATTGACCGGTGAGCGTGCCCCAAACCCCAATCCCGGTCGCCCCTAGCGCCAATAAACATGCCTGGCTGCCGTATGTGATCGGGGCCGCTACCTTCGTTTTGGTGCTCGCCAGTGTCGGGCTGGTCGCCGGTGACTGGTTTCTGCGAAATGCTGAGATGCGGGGGCTGGTTGTTGCCATTGAGAACTCCGAGTCGACCATGTCCGAAACTCAAGATTCGGTCAGTGCGGTTTTTGACACTTACGGCGGACTCGACAACCCGGTGCCGGCTGACCGCCAAAAACTTGTGACCGAACTTGCCGATATTGCCGGCTACGCCCAGCTCAGCATCGCTGGTGCTGGTGAGCAAGTAGCAGCGGTGCCGGTGATGCCTTGGCACACCTCTATTCTCACCGCGCAAGATGCCTATGTGACGCACAACCAGGCCTGGCAGCGATACATGGAGGCCGCGGCGAAAGACCCAATTGAGTTCACTTCGCCACAGGCCGACGTAAACGACACTTTCAAGGCCGTTGAGCCGGCGCTAACCGAAGCCATCCCGCAGCCGGCCCTGTTCGACCTAGTGAACCGTGTCGCGCAAATCTTCGTCGACGGTTACCCAGACCCGGAAGCGACAACTAATGGGCCAACCCAGGACGCGAGTTTTCACTCAGGTGACTTTGCAAGTTTGCTAGGCCACCAGATCTTCTTGCCAATGTCGTAGGCGAGTGCGGGCACCAGCGTTGATCTAATAATGAAGGTGTCGAGAAGTACACCGATAGCCACCGCGAACCCGATTTCACGCAAGAACACCAGTGGCAGCACCCCTAGAACCAAGAAAGTCGCAGCCAAGATGACGCCGGCCGAAGTAATAACGCCACCGGTGACGGTCAGGCCCTTGAGGATGCCGGGTCTTGTACCGAGCTTTATCGACTCTTCGCGCACTCTTGTCATCAAGAAGATGTTGTAGTCGACTCCGAGTGCGACCAAGAAGACAAAAGCGAATAGCGGGAACGAGGTATCCGAACCCGCGAACTTGAACACATTGTCGAAAACCAGTGCGCAAACACCCAATGTTGCGAAGTAAGAGAGAAGTACCGTGCCAATGAGTAGCACCGGTGC
>WLHM01000140.1 GCA_009702725.1 Actinomycetota bacterium
CGCTCATCGACCCCATGAAATAGGCGCCAGTAATCAACATCAGCAGGCATCTGCAACGGCGAGAAGCCATAGCAGTCAATTCCGAATTGAGACATCGCCTTAGCATCGGTACCACCGGACATCATGTATGGGAGTGTTTGCGCAGTGGGATCCTCTGCGCGCAGCACCGAAGCCATCAGGTCTACCGTTGCGGTATCAAATGGCGCTTCGAGAGCGATGTCTGAGACCAGCGTTGAAACCGAAATCCGCTCCCCGACCAGCTCCCTAATCGTTGCTTCAAACTCATCCTCGTAACCCGGCACCACGCGCCCGTCCACGCATGCAGCTGCATCAGAAGGAATCACATTGTGTTTGTACCCTGCATTAAGCATCGACGGATT
The DNA here is from genome assembly GCA_009702725.1 of Actinomycetota bacterium. GTDB lineage: Bacteria > Actinomycetota > Actinomycetes > S36-B12 > S36-B12. The sequence continues at coordinate 381 of WLHM01000140.1, forward strand.
CGCGGTATTTTGCATCGTTGCACCAACTACCGCACCGAAGGTACCGAGTATACGTAGCAGTTCTTCTGGCTCATGTGGATCAAGTTCAATGCCGTATGCGGTGCCCAACCCTTCAAGGAACATTTCTACGGTCTTGGTAATCCGCAGCGGCCACTTATGTTTCCCGACCCTTGAAACCGCATCACATAACTCCGTGATCGCATTATCGTCATGCAGCATGGAACCGTGCCCCGCGCGCCCGGATGCTTCAAGGCGGATCCACCGGATACCTTTTTCGGCCGTTTGGATCGGGTAAATTCGTAAGTCGTCACGCACGGTTATTGAAAAACCTCCAACCTCACCGACCGCCTCACTTACCCCTGCAAACATTTCAGGCCGGTTCGCTGCCAGCCAGTGCGCACCATGTCTGCTGCCGGCCTCTTCGTCTGGCAAGAACAAAACGACGACATCGCGGCGGGGCCTGATACCGGTGAAACCCCAACCTCTTACCACCGCCAAAATCATTGCGTCCATATCTTTCATATCTACGGCGCCACGACCCCACACAAAGCCACCGTCGAGTTCAGCCGCAAATGGCGGGTGGCTCCACTCGGAGACCATTGCCGGCACCACGTCAAGATGGCCGTGTAAGAGCAACGCGGGCGCGGCCGGGTCAGACCCGGGGACCCGCAAATACACCCCGGCGCGGTTTTGGCTCGAGGTCGTGAACACCTCAGGGGCCCAACCAGCCTCGCGGAGGCGCTCAGCGCAGTAATCCGCTGCAACTATCTCTCCCACTGTTTCGGCGCTTTCACCCCAATTGCTGGTGTCGATCTGGATCAAGTCACGCAATAACCCAACCACCTCGGATTCAGCATGAGGTAGTGGCTCCCAGGTGTTTGTCATGCCACCATCCTGCCCGTTCCAACGCACTGAAGCCAGCAGGTATGCTTCACGTCGCAGGATTTCCTGCGCCACGTCCGGGTGGCGGAATAGGCAGACGCGCTAGCTTGAGGTGCTAGTTCCCTTTGCGGGGAATGGGGGTTCAAGTCCCCCCTCGGACACCAGTCGGGGAAGGGTACCCAGATTCAAGCGTCGGGCAGAAGTGAGAAGTACTGCTGGCGGGCCTTCATGGCGTGAATGATCATCTGGTTGCCGCTGTCGAAGATCAACACGGTGAGTTCGAGGAGCCGTCCGTGCGGATCGAAGCCCAGACGGAACTCCGGCATCGGACTGGCGTCTGATTGCGTCGCGGAAAAGACGTAGTTCTCGGCGGCATGGATGGAATCCTTGGGATCTATCCCGTGTTTCAGCGCCGATTCGTGTACAAGCACTACGCGATGCGAGTCCACGAGCGGACGGCTTCGCGGATGGCCTCGGAGCGGGTGATGCCGTCGTGCTCGGCTTTCTCGTTTAGGGCGCCAAGCAGACCCTCGTCCATGCGGACCGGGATCACAGTGGAGGGACCGTCGCCCAGACTTGGACGGCCGCGGCCCCGAAGTTCCTCGACGTCGAAGCCTTCTTCGGCGTCGTTGGCCCATGTGCGGATCTGCTCGTCGGAGACGGGCTTGCCGTCGATGGTCTCCCCTGCCCGTGCATTCGCCATGCGATTACTGTAATACATTGAAGCGGTTTCTAGCGATGCTGGCCTCGCCTACACTGGTTCACGGCGCGACTGACGTCACCCATGGCGCGGCCCAGGCTACAGAGGCCACATCTCCCCGGTTCAATCTGTGGCATTCGGTCCTCTGAGACCAGAGCGTACTAATCACGCACGGGTAGCGATCAGGAAGAACCCGGGCCCATTGGGGTTTACCCGGTCGAGGATTCCGTAGGTGAGCGTGCCCATGCCCAATTCCTGCAGAATGAATTCAATATCAGGAAGTTCAAGCCAGTTGGCGTAGGAGTTTGGACCGCCAGCAAAAGTTCCTTGGCTGGTGTCATGCTCATACTCGTAGCGGTGAAGACAGATATCTCGTCCGTGCCACGATCGTATTTCATCCAATTGCGGTCGGAACCTGTCTTTACCAGCCATACCCGGCAACGCATCTGAATCGAAGAAGTGCGAATGCAGGAACAAAGTGTCTGCGTGCGCTGCAATCGCTTCAAGGAAACCGATCGGATCGACCTGGTGGTAAAGGATCCCGCTCGCCCACCCGATATCAAAACGATCGGTTGTCGAGTTCAGATAAGCATTTACGTCACCGTAAAGCAGTTTCGCATTTAGACCCAGTAACTCTTTCACCACCAAACACTTCAAATATGCAGTTCGGCTAGCTTCTACTGAAGTCACACTTGCGGCTCCCGCCCACTCCAAAGAAGCGGTGTGGTACCCCTCGAAAGGCCCCAGCTCTAGAATCGTTTTCCCTGTGAAGCCACCAGGTATGGCGGTTCTCGCCCAAGGGACCCTGGTATCAACTTCGGGATCGAAATGATTAATCCACCCTGCGGTGACACCTAGATCATTGGGGAAAGCCGAGATCCACTGGTTTGCGAAAATGTCTACCGTCTGCTGCGGTGATGGCGCATCCGAGGCGAAGTCATGTCGCGACACCACTTCTCCCCCGAGTGCGCGCTGTAAGCGCCCCTTCACTCGGGTAGCCAAACTGCGATGAGTGGGATTGTTTTGAGCCATTCCGCGAGCATAACGCGCGCTCAGTCAATCTGATGGTTCCTTCGTCCGAAATCAATAGCTGCAAATGGCGAACTACCATTTCTTGAGAGCGAAGTACCAAACATAAAAACCGCCAAGAACCGGACCAACAAACAGCATTAGGTAGGGCGGTAGACCACCAACATCCTTAGCGATGCTAGTGATTGCTGAAACAACAATTGCAACCGTGATCAAGAGCGCAATTGCAGAGAACACCCATTTTTGTGGCGCCCTAACCGACCACGGCGCCGGGGCCGCTCCCTCAACAGACTCGCTCATATTGTGATGATGGCATATAAGGGCCCATCACGCACTTTCAGAGGTATTCCTTGGGGGCTACGTCGGCGCCATGAACTCATATGAGCGATAAACCGTTGCCACGCGAACCGAGTACTCCGAGTAGAACATCTCCCGGCCAAGCCGCTGCGCCTCCACATGTTCGGCAAGCTGCTTCCACGCAGCCGCGGATGCGTCATCCGCGAAATAAGCAACCGTTATTCCGAACCGAGTTAATGGGTCTCGCGCACTGGCATGCTCGATATAGCCCGGCTGCTCACGTACTAATTCATCCATCCGCGAAGCCCAGATTGCATACTCACCCTGATGGTGCTCGGTTCGAACGGAGGTAAATATCACTGCGACATAGGCATCATTTGCGGGCACGCAGTTAGAGTACCGTCATGTTCATCAGCTCAGAGCAGGTCAATTCATACGCCACGGATGGGGCTGTGGTGGTTAGGCAAGCCTTCACTAGCGAGGAGGTGGCAGCAGTTGCGGCCGGCATTGAGGCGAACTTAGCTGCGCCGGGGCACCTTGCTCTAGTCGCATCCGAGGCTGATGATCCAGGCTATTTCGTTGAGGATTTCTGCAATTGGTCAAGGATCAGTCAGTATGAGAGTTTCATAAGAAATTCTGCCGCGGCGACAATTGCAAAGCAATTGATGCAAAGTGAGCAGGTTAGGTTGCACCACGACCACCTGCTGGTCAAAGAAGCCGGCACCAGACAGCGCACCCCGTGGCATCAAGACCAGCCGTACTACAACATTTCGGGTAGCCAGAACGTCTCGATGTGGATGCCGGTTGACCCGGTCCCGAGGGAGTCGACGTTGGAGTTCCTAGCCGGGAGTCACCTTGGACCTTGGCTCATGCCCCGCACCTTTCAAGGGGGCCAGGCTAAATGGTTCCCCGAGGGCTCATTAGGCGATCTCCCCGATATCGAGAGCGATCGCGATTCCTTTCGAATACTTGGCTGGGATCTTGAACCTGGCGATGCCGTCTTCTTCCACATGCTCACCTTGCACGGTGCTGCAGGATCACGAAGCAGGCGCCGAGTGTTTTCGGTGCGGTTCATCGGTGACGATGCCCGGCACGCAGTGCGAAACTGGAAGACTTCACCGGAATTCACGGGTCTGGCGGAGCAACTGCCTGACGGCGCGCCATTTGACCACCCGCTTTTCCCGTTGTTAACCAGCTAACTAACTTGCGGCTAGTCGCGCGCCGCCAACCTAGCTCGTAGGGCTTCGCGCTTATTCTCAAAACGGTCTGCCGAAACTTCCATGTCGTCTAGTAAAACTGAAAGCTCAATGCGGGCCTGCTCACATTCGGCACCGAAATCAGCCCGCTCAAACACCCGCCACTTACGAAGCACTGGCATCAGCACCTCGTCTTTGTGTTGGCGGAGGTCATAGATACCGGCCACCGCAATCTCAACCGCCTTGCGGGTGAACCCTTCGATTCCGTTTCCA
>WLHM01000141.1 GCA_009702725.1 Actinomycetota bacterium
CAAACTCGGGGCCATCGCCTTGACCGTCGAATTGCCGAAACTGGTCACCTCGGAGAGAGTTGCGCGTTCAGCCACGGCCGTGCTCCGGCTCACTAAGTGGCTGGCCCGGTAGGCTCAGGCCTGCTAACGGTTAGTCAATAAACTTGGTCACGAGCCATTTGTTTATGGGCCAGCCCTTAACGAGCCGGTTGTTTATACCCCGATTGAGCGAAAGAAAGGGTCACCATGGATTCCGACGACCCGAACTTCAAGCGAGTCGCCCGCGATATCCCCGAACCGTCCGTGCTGACCTCCCACGGCCCGGCACGAGTTATTTCGATGGTGAATCAAAAAGGTGGCGTGGGCAAGACAACGTCAACGGTTAGTTTAGGCGCGGCACTTGCTGGCTACGACCGCAAAGTGCTACTCGTAGATTTTGATCCACAGGGCGCGCTCTCGGTTGCGCTGGGCCTGAATCCTAACGAGATGGAATTAACTGTTTACAACTTGCTTACCCAGAGCGACTGCCATATTGGCGATGTCATCGTGTCTACCGAAGTTGAAAACCTAGATCTGCTGCCAAGTAACATCGATTTGTCGGCAGCCGAGCTCCAATTGGTCAGTGAGGTTGGTCGAGAGCATGCACTCGGCAGGGCACTTGAGCCGGTATTGGGGGAGTACGACGTAATCCTGATTGACTGCCAGCCTTCCCTTGGCCTTCTGACTTTGAACGCGTTGACGGCAAGCAGCGGGGTTATTGTTCCCATGGAGTGTGAGTACTTCGCCCTTCGCGGTGTTGCGCTACTCAAGGACACCCTCGACAAAGTCACCGCCAGGTTGAACCCAAGCCTAAAAATTATCGGGGTCCTGCCAACCATGTACGACCCGAGAACACTGCATAGCCGCGAGGTTTACCAAACAGTGGTCCAGGCGTTCGGTGATCTAGTGTTTCAGACGGTGATCAATAGAACGATTAAATTCCCAGATGCTGCAGTCGCTGGCGAACCGATCACGCAATTTGCACCGGGTAGTTCCGGCGCCAAGGCCTACGAGCAGTTGGCGCGGGAGGTTCTAGACAGGTGACCGCACCGACTGACATGGTCGAGGCAGCAGCCGAGCAGGCCGCCGATGGGGGCACCCGTTTAACCGGTGGATTCTTAGTTCGTGTCGGTGACTTCGAGGGCCCATTTGATCTACTGCTTTCGCTAATCTCGAAGCATAAGCTTGAAGTAACTGAAATAGCTCTGCACCAAGTCACCGATGAGTTCATCGGCTACATCCGAGCAAAGGGTTCCGAATGGGAACTGGATGAAGCTAGCAGCTTCTTAGTTGTTGCAGCCACCTTGCTCGATCTAAAAGCTGCCCGGCTCTTGCCGAGCGGTGAAGTTGAGGACGAAGAAGACCTCGCATTACTCGAAGCTAGAGATATTTTGTTTGCTCGGCTTTTGCAGTATCGGGCCTTTAAAGAGATTGCCACGATATTTGCCCAGCGATTCGATTTGGCCAGTAGGCAGGTACCGCGCACGGTTGGCCTTGAACCACATTTTGCAGCCATGCTGCCAGAGGTGCTGCTTGGCCTTGGTCCGGAGCAATTTGCCGCACTTGCTGCGCGGGCTCTTGCCCCAAAACCCGTTGAATCTGTGTCGGTCGCGCACCTGCATTTACAACGGGTAAGTGTGCGTGAGCAGGCCGATATTATTGTTGAACGTTTACGTCGGCAGCGGGTGTCGACATTTCGAGCTTTGATCGCCGATTGCGACACCACGTTGTTGATTGTGGCCAGATTCTTGGCACTTGTGGAGGTATATCGTGAAACGGGTGTGGCATTCGAGCAGATCACGCCACTCGGTGATTTAACGATCCGCTGGACGGGAACAGATGATGGATCTATAGACGTTACCGATGAGTTCGATGTTGAACGCGCGATCGATGACGTACTGCCCGAGCAAGGGATAGAGGTGGATGTTAATGAGTGAGTCCATGACCGAACCAGATGACATTACAGATGGTATTGGCGCTCCATCAATTGCTGCGGCAATCGAGGCCCTTTTGCTGTTGACTGATGAGCCGATGAGCGTCCTGGCCTTGGCTGAGGCCATCAAGTGCCCATCTGATGACGTCTGGGAGAGCGTCCACGAACTTGCGAAGCAATATACCGAGCAAGGTCGCGGGTTTGAACTGCGCGAAGTTGCCGGTGGATGGCGCTTTTATACGCGGGCCGATTGCGCACCATTAGTTGAACGCTGGGTACTCGATGGCCAGCAGGCGCGCCTCACCCAAGCCTCCCTTGAGACGCTAGCAGTGATCGCTTATCGACAGCCGGTTTCGCGCGGTCGCATCAGCGCTATCCGCGGAGTGAATGTTGATGGAGTGATCCGAACTTTGCTGAGCCGCGGGCTGATAGCAGAAGGGGGCGACCAAGGTGATTCCGGAGCAATTCTTTATGTCACAACCTCGCACTTCCTTGAGCGCTTGGGCATTGCCTCCCTTGATGACCTCCCACCGATCGCCGAACACCTACCGGATCTAGCTGACCTCGATGACGTACTTGATTCGGTAGCCACGGGCGACTAGTGACAGAAGACCATGAAGATTCGGCTGCAGAAGGATTGCGGCTCCAGAAAGTGCTGGCGCAGGCTGGCCTAGGGAGCAGGCGGGCCTGCGAAGAACTCATCGCCTCAGGGCGCGTTGAAGTTGACGGTCAGATAGTTGTTGAGCAAGGCACCCGAGTTGACCCGGTGAAGGCGATTGTTCGGGTAGATGGTCAGCGCGTGCCCACCGCGCCCGATACCGTGGTGCTGGTTTTCAATAAGCCCAAAGGAGTGGTCTCAACGATGGCCGATGATCACGGCCGGGAGTGTGGTGGTGACTGTGTGTGAGAACGGCCCGAGCGCCTATTTCACGTTGGTCGCCTTGATGCCGAAACTGAAGGGTTACTCATCATTACTAACGATGGGCAATTGGCTCAGCACCTTGGGCACCCAACACATGAGGTAGCCAAGACTTACGTGGCAACCGTAATTGGGATAGTCGAACGTGATGGACTCCGTGCCTTGCGTCAAGGCGTGGAACTTGAGGATGGGTTGGCTAAGTGCGATACGGCCCGGATTGTGCAGTCCCTGTCAGATCGAACGATGGTTGAATTGGTGATACACCAAGGGCGAAACCGCATAGTTAGACGAATGTTTGACGCGATTGGCCACCCGGTGCTGGCCCTGGTTCGCACCCGGGTAGGACCGGTATCGCTGGGCCAACAACGGCCAGGCGCCCTTCGCGTTCTAGAGGGCAGTGAACTGCACGCTTTGTACACCCAGGCCGGTCTGTAGGCTGTGCTGGTGCGCGGAGTTAGAGGTGCCGTCTGCTTGCAGGCCGATGACCCAGTGGAGATGCGAGAAGCCGTCTCAGAGTTACTCGGGGCCATGCTCGACCGTAACCAGATCACCACCGATGAGGTCATTAGTGTGATTTTGACCTCCACCCCGGATTTGGTATCCGCGTTTCCGGCGGCTGGTGCCCGCGACTTTGGCTTTGTTCATGTGCCGCTGCTGTGTGCCCAGGAAATTGATGTGCAGGGAGCCCTGCCCCGAGTGGTTCGAGTTCTCATGCACATCGAAGGAGATCGCGACCGCGAACTTATTAGCCATGTCTACCTGCGCGGGGCTGAAGTGCTCCGGCAGGATCTAAACCAGTGAACCTCGATCGCGGTACCGCTGTTATTGGTCCGGTACTGGTTATTGGCACCGGATTGATAGGCACTTCCATAGCCCTTGCGCTAAAGCGGGCAGGGGTCGAGGTGGTTTTGGAGGATACGGACCAAAGGCAGTTAGCTACTGCGGTGGAGGCTGGAGCCGGTTACCCTTTTGAAGGGGAACTTATCCCTAGACTCGTGGTGGTGGCTGTTCCACCGCGCTTCGCGGGCGGGGTGATTGCGCAGGCATCACAGCGATTCACCGGCGCGACCATCACCGATGTCACGTCAGTTAAGGCTCAAGTTCTCGCAGATGCGCTGGATCAGGGGGCCGATCCAAAGAGGTTAGTAGGCGGGCACCCGATGGCCGGCCGTGAAGTTGCCGGCGCCGCTGGGGCTCGCAGTAATTTGCTCGATGACCGGTTGTGGGTTTTGACCCCGAGTGAGCTGACCGAAGCCGACCACTTGAGGCAGGTGTACCAACTGGTTTCAACATGTGGTGCATATGCAGTAGAGATGACACCCGATGAGCATGATCGTGCCGTTGCCTTGGTTTCGCATACCCCGCAACTACTTTCGAGTGCTCTGGCAGCCCAATTAGCGGATGCCAATTCGGATTATGTTCGAATCGCGGGGCAAGGCTTACGCGATATGACCCGTATCGCAGCATCTGATAGCGCCCTTTGGACAGATATTCTGAGTGTTAATGCTCGGCAAGTGGCCGAAGTCCTGTCCAGGGTGGTGGGTGACCTCACTGCAACTCTTGCTGCTTTGCAGGCGATCGCGGCCGGCGATGCTTCGCAGACTTCAAGGCTCAGCAGTGCTTTGCAAACCGGCGCGGTGGGCCGCTCACGGATCCCGGGCAAGCATGGTGCGGAACAAATCGAGATAGCAATCGTTGGCGTCATGCTCGCTGATAAGCCAGGCGAATTGGCGCGACTCTTCACTTGTGCGAGTGAAGCAGATGTCAATCTTGAAGATGTTCGAATCGAGCATGTACTTGGCCGGCCGAGTGGCTTAGTAGAGATTTCGGTACGCCCCGACAATGTTGAGACCCTTGCCGCAGCC
>WLHM01000142.1 GCA_009702725.1 Actinomycetota bacterium
CCTGAATTCAATCTCCGCCGCAGTCTGCGGATCCGGAGCACCCGTCATTGAGTATTTGCCCGAGGCCGGCGCCTTGGTTGTCGGTTGGATTGACGGGCGAACCTTTACCGAAGCTGATGTACGTAACCCGGTGAACTTGCCGAGAATCGCGGCGGCATGTCGACTACTGCACGCCGGCCCAAGATTTGTCAGTGACTTTAATATGTTCGACATCCAGGCTCGCTATCTATCGCTGGTGCAAGCCGAGGGGTATCGGTTACCAGCACGTTACCTGGATCTCATGCCAGCCTTTGCGCGCATGCGAGCGGCGATGGAGGTGCACCCAGAGCCAACGGTCCCCTGCAATAACGATCTGCTGGCAGCAAATTTCATTGACGGTGGCGACCGGCTTTGGCTCATCGACTATGAATACTCGGGCAACAATGAAGCCAGCTTTGAGCTTGGCAATATCTGGAGTGAATCCACCCTGCATTTAAATTTGTTGGACGTGCTCGTCGAAAGTTACTGGGGGCATAACTTGCCTGGTAAGACGGCCCGGGCTCGTCTTTGGGGGTTGGCATCTCAGTACGGCTGGACCTTGTGGGCGGCTATCCAAACATCAATCAGCCCTATTGATTTTGATTATTGGGCCTGGGGGATGGAGAAATACGATCGGGCGGTCGCTGAGTTCGATAGTCCGGGTTTTGAGCGGTTATTGCTTGAAGTTGCCACCGGCCACTAAGGAAATGGGTGCTTAGGCTTTGGGCGTGTCGAATTTGCCGGAAACGACTGCTGGAGGACACTCAGTGCCAATAGTGTCCCTCTCGCGGGGGTCGCACCGTGCGAAACCCTCGGGAAATGACATTGCCCGCGTTACTGAGGAGGACAACGGTGGCCGATCAATCGACCCTGAGTGCCGATGAACAACAGTTGGCAGATCTGGGATACAAGCAGGAATTGAATCGAAGTTGGTCTGGATTTTCTAACTTCGCGATCTCGTTCTCGATCATCTCGATCCTGGCAGGTTGCTTCACTACTTTCTATTTCGGTTGGAATAACGGCGGACCGATCGCTATTTCGCTTGGCTGGCCAATTATCGCGGCACTAATTTTGGTAATTGGTTTCTGTATGTCAGAACTCGTTTCGGCATACCCAACCAGTGGCGGTATCTACTGGTGGGCGAGCAAGCTGGGTAGCGTAAAAGCCGGTTATTACACCGGTTGGCTGAACCTCGTGGGCCTGATCGCAATTGTCGCCTCGGTTGCATATGGGGCCGCCACCTTCTTTGACTACAGCATCTCTAGATTCAGTGAGTCATGGGCTGCGGGGTACTCGCTCGAGCGGGTATTCGTCATCTTCCTTTGTATCTTGGCGCTTACGGCACTAGCAAATATTTTCTCTAGTCGCTTATTAGCGATCTTCAACAACATCTCGGTGTGGTGGCACGTCGTTGGCGCGGCCATCATCGTGATCATCCTGCTCTTCTTCTTGAAGGAGGGGGCAACTCACTGGGGTGTTACCGACGTTTTCACCGGGAAGGTCAATAACACCTTCGGGCTCTTCGGCAGTGGCGATGGCGCTGTCAATGGCGCTGGCACCGACGGCCCGGGCTTCTGGTTCTACGTATTGCCTCTGGGCTTCTTGCTCACCCAGTACACAATCACCGGCTATGACGCCTCCGCGCACCTTTCCGAAGAGACCAATGGCGCGGCTAATGCGGCAGCCAAAGGCATCTGGCGCTCAATCTTCTATTCGGCGATTGGCGGCTGGGTACTCCTACTCCTGTTCCTGTTCGCGGTGCAGGATCCAATCGCAGTGTCAGCCGGTGGTGGTGGAGTTCAAGTAATTCTGGACCAAGCGCTCACCCCACAGATGTCTGGCAGTGTGCTGCTAATTGCGACGATCGGGCAGTTGTTCTGTACGACGGCATGCCTTACCTCGGCCTCGCGAATGCTATTCGCGTTCAGCCGTGACGGTGCGGTACCGGGTGCAAAGTTTTTGGCCCGGGTCAACAAAGCCAAGACCCCGGTTTACGCCGTGGTTGCGGTAACAGTTGCCGGTCTGATCTTGACCTTGCCTGCCCTGTGGAAAGTAAATATCGGCACCGCAGAAGAGCCGATCTACACCGTGACCGCGTTCTTCGCGGTGGTATCTATCGGAGTGCTCGGGCTATATCTGGCCTTCGCTATCCCGATTTACTACCGCTGGAAGAAGGGCGCTGATTTCAAGCAGGGGACCTGGAACTTAGGCAATAAGTGGAAGTGGATGGCGCCGCTCGCAGTTATTGAGATCCTGGTTACCTCTGTCTACTTCATCTTGCCGCTGTACCCGGCTGGAGCACCGCCCTTTATGCGCGGTTTCCTCGGCGCTCCAAGTGCAGAGGAAGTCCCATTTGATTGGAAGTCCGTCAACTACGCCCCGATAGTTTTGGGAGCCATTTTCATCGCATTGTGGATCGGCTGGCATCTGTCGGCCAAGAAGTGGTTCACCGGCCCCAAGATGACGATTGATCTACCTGCTGGTGTTTCATCGGCCGATGAAATCGGCCTTGAACACGAGAACAAGGGCTTTCACCAGCCACCGCAGGGCTAAGGGTTAGAAAATTCGGCGGGTGGACAAAAATAAGCGTCCACCCGCCGAGTTTATTTTGCCGCCAGGTCTTTAAGCGACGTCATCACTAATTCGGCATCAATGGGGTCGACAATCTCACAGCCACCGAGCAACTCGATGGCTCGGGCAGCCACCTCCCGACTGCCTTTTGGGTTACCACGAGCTTGGTGGGTGAGTGCTGCCCCCCACTGGGCTAGTGCTCGCCAGCAGTCGCGTTCGCCGGGCGGGCAGCAGCGCCAACGCTGCTCGAAAACTTCATGGGCGTGGAATGGCAAATCCTGGCCGAGGTAAATAGTTGCTTCATCCCACGCAGTGGCACTTGAAATGTCGTCGCGTTCGGGCGCAGTGGCAACTATTTGATGCGCAGGCGCGTCAAGAGCCAGCGGGCGGCCGTAACGATCACGCGGGCGTGTCATCGAAACTACTTATGCTGCTCGGCAAGCCAAGGAAGAATAACCGCATTGAAGTCCTCGGGGGATTCCTCGTGCGGAAAATGCCCAGTTTGCATGGCCTTGAATTCGTAGTTTGCACTCACGTACTTGTCGCTTCCATTGCAACTTTCTATTAGCACCATCGGATCTTTAGTTCCATGAATCTGCAGCACATTCATGTCGATTGGCGCCGACATGGCTGACATATACCGCAGGCCATCTGGGCGTAGCAGTGAGCGCACCGACCAACGGTGGTACTCAATCGCGGTATGGGCGGTGGGCCAGCGCAAGAATGCCGCGCGGTACATCTCACCAGCCTCATCAACCCACTGCGGTGATGCGGACCACTTAGTTAGTAACTCGCTAATGCGTGCACCATCGGCCTTCATGAATGAATTCTCGGGCAAGAATGGCAATTGGAAACCTGCTAGGTAACCCAGTTTGCGAAGTTGGCGCGGCCGCAGGGCTGCTCGGCGCATTACCCGTGGATGTGGAGCCGAAACGGTGACGATGCCGCGCACCGCATCAGGTTCGGTTACCGCCATTGACCAAGCGATCAAGCCACCCCAGCCATGACCGATGACAATTGCATCGGATTCACCTAGGCAACGAATTACACCGGCAACGTCAGCCGAAAGACTGATGGGGTCGTAGCCGTGCGGGGTGTGATCAGATCCCCCGTAGCCGCGCAGGTCCATTGCGATGGCGTGATAACCGGCCTCCGCCAGGGCGGTTATCTGCTTTCGCCAAGTCCACCAGTAGGTCGGAAAGCCGTGTAAGAGAACCACCGCGGGGCCTACGCCTGCCTCAACAACATGAAAGCGCGCGCCGTGGGCGGGCACATCTCGATGGGTCCAGGGCCCTGGTACCCGGATGGCTTGCTCAGGATCAAGAATTGGCACAGTTCAGATGCCGGAACTCTCGGGGTTGGTAGCCCCCAGAGCACTAGCTGTGCGGCCAAGCTCATCGATCGTGGCCATTGTCCCGCTTCGCACCTGGAGAAGTTTCTTGCGCGCGATTAGCCCGGTAATGACGGCGCCGAGAATCAGTAGTAGAGCCACGATCAAGAATCCAAGCCAAGTCTGCAGGCCGAGTTGCACTAAGCCGTAAGCAAGTGAAACTAGCAAGAAAATGGTGGCCAGTGAAATCAGTGTTATTGCCGCAATACCGAGGGCGGCCCCTGCGCCGATGCGCGAACCCGCCTTACTGACTTCATCCTTGGCCAATGCCAACTGCGCCAATGCCAACCTTTGGGCATCAGAAATCACCTTGCCTACCAGCTCGGTGATACTCGGTTCAGTCTTAGCTGCCATGGTGATCCTCCGGGTAGAGGCTACCGGTCGGGCTCCTGCTGGTAAACATCCGGGATTCCGTCTCCGTCCTCATCGCGCTCCTCAACCAGCGCGATAGCAGCGAAATGCCGGTTTCGCGCGACCAGCACCGCCGACGCCAGAAGTGCCGAAGTTAGTGACCCGGCGAGGATGGCGGTTTTGGCGGTGGCTAACTCAAGTGGGCTGGCACCGTAGGCGACCTCGGCGATGAGCAGGGGCACGGTGAAGCCGATCCCGGCCAGCAGCCCGATCGCAGTGACGTCAAGCCAAACGAGGGGGGCCGCGAGCGAGGCCTTGGTGAAGCGCGCAACAACCCATGAAGCAACTACAACTCCGATGGGTTGTCCGACAACAAGCCCGATGATCACGCCC
>WLHM01000143.1 GCA_009702725.1 Actinomycetota bacterium
AAGTGTGCTTACTACAGAGCCCGAGTTTAGGGGTCACTACTTCAGGCCACCCGGTCTAGGGCCGACCGCCGCAATTGAGTGCGCGCGTTTTGGTCGTGAAACCCGGGGATTTTGCCGATTACACGACCAAAACGCGCGCATTCAGGGCCGATCAGGCTCTAATTGCGAGTCTTTTGCACCTGACATAGAATGTGATTAAGCAAGGGCCGTGGAGACGTAAATTTTATTAGGGGTGCAAATGCAGAGCCATCTGGCGCAGATTCACACCATGCATATCCCTGATGGCTTCATCAATGCCCCCACCAGCGCCGTAGCCGGGGTAATTGCGGTTGTTGGGCTGGCTTTCTGCCTAAATGGTGCCCGCCGGCAGTTGGACGAGAAAACGGCCCCGCTGGCCGGTCTGGTGGCTGTCTTTATCTTTGCGATGCAGATGCTGAACTTCCCCGTGGCGGCCGGCACCAGCGGCCACCTATTGGGTGGCGCCCTTGCGGTGATCTTGATCGGCCCGTACGCCGGAGCGTTGGCGGTGAGCGTGGTCATCTTGGTTCAAGCCCTGCTGTTCGCCGATGGGGGCTTGAGCGCAATCGGGCTGAACATCATCAACATGGGTCTGGTCACCGCGGTGGTCGGCTGGTTTGTCTTCCGCTGGCTAATCAAGATCATTGGGGTTTCCAGGCCGAAGGTGATGACCGCAGCGTTCGTGGCCGGTTTGGTTTCCGTTCCGATGTCCGCAGTGGCATTTGCGTTGGAGTACGCAATCGGGGGTACCGGCACGATCCCAATCAACACTGTCACCGTTGTGATGGTTGGTGTGCACATTTTGATCGGGCTCGGTGAAGGCCTAATAACCGCCTTGACGGTCGGTGCAGTGTTCTTGGTTCGCCCAGATCTTGTGTACGGGGTGCACGACCGCCTACCAAAGAAGTTGCTGGTTACGAATCCTTCGCTCTCGACGCCGGCTAACGGATCCTGATATGTCGAAGCGGAGCACTTGGGTTTTCGTTGGCGTTGGCCTAGTTCTCTCACTCTTTCTGGCCGGCTTCGTGAGCTATTACGCGAGCAGTTCACCCGATGGCTTAGAGAAAGTTGCCGGAGACCAGGGTTTCTTAGCCAATGCGCAGGATTCAGCAAACGCCAACCTGCCAACAGCTGGGTATGCCATTGATGGTGTTGAGTCAGCTCGCTTATCGGGCGGCCTCGCTGGAGTGCTAGGCGTTCTGGTAATTGCCGTCATCGGGTTCGGCATGTTTTGGTTACTGGGTCGCAGCAAGAAGTCAAAGACAGCCAAGCAAGACGCTGGTCAGGTCAGTGCCTAGTCCACACACGCACGGTCACGATGTAGGCGAGCGACTATTCGTCCATCGGCATTCGGTGATTCACCGGTTGCCCGCCGAAGTTAAGACTGTTGCGATGGTGTTATTTATCTTCACGGTGATCATGACTCCACCAAATCAATTTTGGGCCTTCGGGTTATTCGCGCTGATGTTGGTTTCAGTTGCAGCCGTTGCCAAAATCCCGGCACGGGTCATCTTGCCCCGCATGCTCGTCGAAGTCCCCTTCATATTTTTCGCCCTTCTGATGCCATTTTTTGGTACCGGGCCAACCGTCGAAGTCCTGGGATTGAGCCTTTCGCAGGCCGGGCTGCTCGCCGGGTGGGGGATTTTAATTAAAGGCACCCTTGGAGTTGTTAGTTCAATTCTGCTGGCCGCCACCACTCCGGCTCGTGACCTTTTGATGGGTTTAGAGAGGCTCAAAGTGCCCGAGCTCCTGGTTCAGATCGCCAGTTTCATGTTGCGATACACGCACGTAGTAGCTGATGAAATGAAGCGAATGAAGTTAGCTCGTGAGTCACGTGGGTTCACTGCCACCGGCATCAGATCCTGGCCGATAATCGCGCAATCAGGTGGAGCATTGTTTATCCGTTCCTATGAGCGCGGTGAGCGGGTGCACCTGGCAATGCTAAGTCGCGGTTACACCGGAAGACTGCCACAATTAGTTGCTGTGACGACAACTACGACTGATTGGGTCACGGCAATGTCGTTACCGGCCGTCGGCCTCTTGATTGCCCTTACTGCGATATGGATTCAAAGATGACACCAAGCCTTCGAATATCTGGACTGGCGTTTGCTTATCCGGATGGCTATCAAGCACTTTTTGGGGTTAATCTTGAAATCTCCAAAGGTGAGCGCGTCGCGCTACTTGGTCCAAATGGGGCAGGCAAGACCACTTTGGTTCTGCATCTAAACGGACTTCTTAGTGGCGGCGAAGGCATCGTAGAAGTGGCCGGGTTGCCCGTCGAAAAGCAGAACTTCCCTGAAATTCGCCGACGTGTTGGCGTGGTATTTCAAGACCCTGATGATCAACTCTTTATGCCTACTGTCCGCGATGACGTAGCATTCGGGCCCGCAAATATGGGTTTGATTGGGTCAGATTTGGACGCCAGAGTTGACGAGGCGCTCGCGCAAGTTGCCATGAGTGAATACGCCGACCGGCCCCCGCACCATTTATCGTTCGGGCAGCGCCGCCGAGTAGCGGTGGCTACTGTCTTAGCGATGCACCCGGAGATCTTGGTACTTGATGAACCATCGAGTAACCTCGACCCCGCGAGCCGGCGTGAATTAGCCGATATTTTGCGCAGCCTCGACATCACCTTGTTCATGGTTACCCATGATCTGCCCTATGCCCTTGAGTTGTGCCCACGCTCGGTGGTGCTCTCCGAAGGCGTGGTGGTAGCCGATGGCCCGACCCGCGATATCTTGCTAAACGAACCCTTGATGCGTGCCAATCGGCTCGAATTACCCTTCGGGTTTGATCCGCGAAACGTGCCCGCATGACCTGGGCGGTGGCCTGCGGCGTAGGCTCAACCCGTGTCTGAGTCCACGCCACCTACCACCGCCGACCTCCAGGCTGAGATTGCTGCGGCCCGGCAAGAACTAGTGGAAACCATCTCAACCCTTAAAGGTGAGATGACCCCTGGGGCGATGGTCCGTCGCGGCGGCCGCGCCATCACCGGCTGGTTCACCGATGAGTTTGGCGGTATTCGCCCCGAGCGGGTGGCGGTCGTCGGTGCGGTAGTCGCGGGCATCGTGATTTTGAAAATCGCCCGGAGCCGACGCGGCTGATCATCACTCATGACATCAAACGACACGCTCCCAAACACCCGACCTAATGCCGATGGTTCGGTACCTATCAAGCTTTTGCATGACAGGGTGCTAGTTCGCCAAGGTGGCGAAGATGGTGAGCGCCGGTCAACCGGCGGAATCGTGATCCCGGCAACGGCTCAGGTGGGGCGCCGACTTTCATGGGCTCGAGTCGTAGCGATCGGCCCCAATGTGCGGACCGTTGAAATTAGTGACCGTGTTCTTTTCGAGCCAGAAGATCGCGGTGAAATCGAGTTACAGGGCATTGATTATGTGTTACTTCGTGAACGCGATATCCATGCCGTGGCAGCTGATCGACATAGCACCGCTGGCACCGGTCTTTATCTCTAAGCGAGGGTGAACGATGCCTGAATCTCGCCGCGACTGCATTAATCCGATACTCGTCGGCGGCACCGGGCGTAGTGGCTCGACCGTTGTTGGGCACCTGCTAGATCACCATCGTGATTTGGTACTCACTCGCCCCATGGAAGTTCGTTTCATTGCTGGCAATGATGGCCTTGCAGACGCTTTATCGGTGGCGATCCGAAAGCCCGGCTCTACCAAGGCTCGCGAGGCCGCTGAGCTTGCTGTTGAACGACTTAAAAATCGCTGGTATCAACGCGCCACCGATGTTGGATTGCACACCTCCGTCTCAGCTGATCGACTCGAGTTTTTGAGCAATGTTTATCTCGATACCGTGGACTCCGACCCAATTGCGGCAACGCAGCGACTGGTTATGTCCATCATGATTGATGTTGCCCCACTTGGTTTCCGATGGATCGACACAACTCCGGCCAACGCCCGAGTTGCTGATCGCCTCGAATTGATTTACCCACAGTCCAAAGTCATCGGCGTTATTCGGGACGGACGAGACGTGGCGGCGTCATTCGTGCAGCAAACCTTTGGGCCCAGCGATGTTTTCGAGGCGTTATCGCAATGGGAGCGTCGCATGCTAAAAATGCATAAGGCGATGCTCGGCAGTCGCCCAAGCCGGGTGTTTGTCGTAGATCTAGTCGACTTGGTGTCCGGTGAGCGCACCGAAACTTTGCAGCAACTTTGTGACTTTTTGGAGATACCTGTAGATCCTGACATGGTTACTTGGTTCGACCTAAATGTCACCGAGCAAGGGGCCCACGGTGGCCGCTGGCGTACCCAATTCGATAGCAATACGGCCGAGTTGGTCGACCAGGTGTACAGCGAGTGCGTTGGGCGGCTGCTGGCCGCCGGGGTGCGAATCCCTCGCGTTCCCTGACTCGAAACCGTTGGCGACCGGGTGAGATCGACCCGCATTTGCCATGGCTGGGCTCGGTGTGATTAAGTTCGGCCACAACTAAATACCTCATCAAGAGGGGCAGAGGGAAACGGCCCGTTGAAGCCCCGGCAACCTATTCGATAATTCTCGTTCGCGAGGCCAATCGGAATTCGGTGCCAACTCCGACCTGATAACCAGGGCAGATGAGCAAAGAGAGGCCTCGCCATGACTGTTACTTCACTACCCGTTCTCCCCGGCGCGTCACTTTTAGGGGGCGCTCATGCCCTTAAATGCCGCGAGTGC